>DATCMP010000311.1:0-7971 GCA_036563365.1 Thermomicrobiales bacterium | reverse complement strand
GGGTGCCCAAGATGCATCATTTGTGCGGTGGTCGCGCTGGGCCGTATGTCGCCCGCTGACATCGGTTTTACCGTTCGCCATAACGCGAAGTGGGGGTGTCGGCATTGCGCCGACACCCCCACTTCGCCCGCTCGTTGCCGGTCGCCGATTGCGCCCGCCCGAGGATTAGTCGGCGCGCTCATCGGCAACCCGCGACGCCATCCCCGCCGGGATACGCTCGTTCGCGCGCACCGCCGCACCGGGGGCGTCGGTGGCATCGGGGCTCGCCGCCGCCGCGGCCTGGCCGGGCTCATCCTGGAACGACTTCCGCAACGGGATCTCCTTCAGGAAGAAGTTTACGACGCAGGCGACGGCGATCAGGCCCGCAGCCAGCAGGAAGGTGCCCTGGATAGCGTAGACGAGCGATTCCTTGACGTTGCTCAAGAGGACTTGCAGGAGTTGCTGACCGCCGGGCTGCTGGCTGAACTGCGCCTGAAGCTGCGGCATGATCTGGACCAGTTGCAGCGGGTTGCCGAATGCCGCCAATGCCTGCGGCGGCACGTTCGCCGGTGCCGACGCGGCGAAGCTGTCGTGGTAACGCCCGAGCATCATCGAGGTGAAGATCGCGGTGCCGACCGTGCCACCGATCTGGCGGAAGAATTGGGTCGCCGCCGTCGCCGCGCCGAGATAACGCCGCTCGACGGCGTTCTGCACCACCAGGGTATAAATCGGCATCGTCAGGCCGAGGCCGAGGCCGATGACGATCATGTTGCGGATAACGGTGCCACGGCTGGTGTCGCTATGCATGCCACCCATCAGCAGCAAGCCAACGGTCATAATCGCGAGGCCGGTGATCGCCAGTGCCTTGTAGCGGCCCAGGCGGGAGACGAGCTGGCCGCTGATGATACTCCCCGCGATCAGGGTCAGCATCAGCGGGGTGAGCAGCGAACCGGACTCGGTGGCCGAGACGCCGATGACCCCCTGCATGAAGAGCGGGATGAAGATGATCGCGCCGAACATCCCCATACCGGTCATGAACAGGGCCACCGCCGAGACCGAGAAGATCGGGTTCTTGAAAAGTTTCAGGTCGAGGATCGGCTCCGCCGCGCGCGACTCGAAGAAGAGGAAGGCACCGAGCATGACCACAGCGAGGGCTAACAGGCCCATGACGCGCGCCGAGCCCCAGCCGTACTGGTTGACCCATTCCAGCGCCAGCAGTAACGGCACGAGGCAGGCGATCAGCGTCGTCACACCACCCCAATCGATCGCGCGCTTGCCACCCTCGGGCTTGAAGTAGGGGAAGGCGAAGAAGAGCGCGCCGATGGCGAGGATCCCGATCGGCAAGTTGACGTAAAAGACCCAACGCCAGGAGAAGTTATCGGTGATCCATCCGCCGAGCGCGGGGCCGAAGACCGACGAGAGGCCGAAGACGCCGGAGAAGATACCGGTGACCTTGCCGCGCTCCGAGGGCGGGAAGATGTCGCCGATGACCGCGAAGACGATCCCGGTGATCATCCCGCCGCCGACCCCTTGGAGGCCGCGGAAGAAGATCAGCTGATTCATCCCATCGGAGGGTAGGGGCAGATCGCCAGCCGCGCCGCAGAGGGCGGAGGCGGCGACGAAGATGATCGCGCCACTGAGGAGGAACCATTTCCGCCCGTACATGTCGGAGAGCTTGCCGACGATCGGCACGACGATCGTCGAGGTGAGCAGATAGGTCGTCGTGACCCAGGCATAGCGCTCGAAGCCGTTGAGTTGCGAGATGATCCGTGGCATCGCCGTGCCGACGATCGTCTGGTCGAGCGATGACAGTAAGAGGGTAAGGATCAAGCCGGTGAGCGTGCCGATCAGCTGCCCGCGGGTCAGCGCGTGAAACCCCGCCCCTTGCTTCTCGGGTGCGTGTGCCACTTCCATAAAAACGTTGTCCTCCTGGCGGCGCGAGCAGCGTCGTCTCGAATCACGTCCCGATGACCTTCTCGGGAGCCGCTCGAATTGTTCGAGCGGCATGAAATATTCTATTACTACAAAAGACTTGCGTCAAGGGGCTTGACGTGGGTATCTTGGCTCGATAAAATAGTTTCATCGTGTCGAAATATTGCGGGATTAACACTGAAGATGGATGCCAGCAAACATGCCCTCATAGAACGTCTGACTGCGGCGGCCGATCGGATGTCGGAGAAGATGCGGCAATCCACGATGCACGAGTCGATGCAGGATTGGTCGGAGCTCGACCTGACGATGCCACAGCTCCGTACGTTGGGTTTCCTCGCCCGCGATCCCTGCCGGATGGGGGAAGTCGCCGCGTACCTTGGGAGCAGCGTCTCGTCGGCAACCAGCCTGGTCGAGCGGCTCGAAGGGAAAGACCTCGTCAAGCGCGTCCACGATCCGATCGACCGCCGGGTGGTGATGTGCCATCTCACACCCCGTGGCCGCGAATTGGTCGATCGCTTCTGGCGAATGCAGCGCCTCAAGCTTGAGTCGGTCGCCGATCTGCTGAGTATCGACGAATTGGCGCGCGTAACCGAAGGGGTGGAGCTCCTTGCCGCGGCGTTCGAACGCCGTGCCGCCCAGCCGGATACCGTCGGTGCGGATCTGCGCGCGGTCGCCGCCACCGATTAGACCGCTGGACAGCGAGCACCCGGAGCGTCGCGAAAACGGGCGGGCCGACCTTCACTGGTCGGCCCGCCCGTTTGTTGCGGTAACTCCCGATAGTCGCCCTGAGTTGCACGCGGCAAGTGAACGGTGGCGCAATTTCCCGGCGTGGCGTACACAGATGATGCACAACGGTGCGCGTTGTCCTGGGGCGTCGCGCCGATCCGCCTATGTCCGCCTTGAACCGCGCACAAACGGGGAGCTGTATGGTATCATACATCAGTGCTGGGACTTCTCTTGTACGTTGAAGGGTGGCCGCGATGGAACACACGAGACGTTATCGGGTCGGTGAGTTGGCGCATCTCTGCGATGTGAATCCGCGCACGATCGATTATTACACAACCGCCGGGTTACTCATGCCGATCGCCCGCTCGCAGGGTGGGCATCGCTTTTACGACGAGGACTCGGTGCGCCGCTTGCGCTCGATCAAGACCCTGCAAAGCCAGGGTCTTTCGCTCGAAGTCATTCGGCAGCGTCTGGCAGAATCCGGCGATGAGGCCGAATTGTTGCCGCGCGTCGAACATCTGCGCGAAGAATTGCGCCGTCTCGACGACGAGATCACCGCCCTGGCGCCGCAACTCGCCACCCTCCCGCGCGGCGATGAGCGGATGCGGGCGGCATTACAGGCCTCGGTCGCTACATCCGCTACCTATGCCCTGACCCTCGCGCAAGATCTGATGAATCTGCTGAATCGCGGACTACTCGGTGGTTAGCGCACGAGCAATCCGTGCGGCGGCACGACGCTGTAAGATAGGAGGACAGCGCCATGTTATCGAGTCAATCGCTGGGGAGTACGCTCAGGACGACTGCGCTCCTGGCGCTCCTGACCGGCTTATTGGTGGTGATCGGCCGCGCTGTCGGCGGGCCGGGCGGGATGATCGTGGCCTTCGGCTTCGCCCTGGCGATGAATTTCGGGGCGTACTGGTTCAGCGACAAGATCGCGCTGAAGATGGCGGGGGCGCGCGAGGTCTCCGCTGATGAGGCACCGATCCTCCACGGGATTGTCGCCGACCTGTCCGGGCGGGCGGGTATGCCGATGCCGCGCGTCTATATCGTCGATGACCCGACCCCCAATGCTTTCGCGACGGGGCGCGACCCGCAGCATGCCGCTGTCGCGGCGACCACGGGGATCATGGGGATCCTCACGCGCGACGAACTGGCCGGGGTGATGGCGCACGAACTCGCGCACGTCAAGCACCGCGATACGCTGATCCAGGCGACCGTCGCGACGGTCGCCGGGGCCATCACGATGATCGCCAACATGGCGCAGTGGGCGATGATCTTCGGCGGCTTCGGCGGCAGTGACGACGAGGAAGAGGGCGGCTCGTTGGTCGGTGGCCTGCTGATGATCTTCCTCGCGCCGATCGCGGCGATGATCATCCAGTTCGCCATCTCGCGCTCGCGCGAGTACGCCGCTGATGCCGGTGGCGCGGCGATCAACGGCGACCCGCTGGCGCTGGCGAGCGCGTTGCAGAAGCTTGAGCATGGCGCGGCGGGGCTGCCGACGACCGCGCAACCGGCGATGGCCCATCAATACATCATCAACCCGTTCGCCGGTGGCGGAATGATGAAGCTCTTCAGCACCCACCCGCCCACGGCGGAGCGGGTCGCCCGCCTCGAAGCGCTGGCGGTCGGCAATCGCGCCGTTGTCGGTGCCGATTAGGCGACGATCGGGGCGTGGTCTTGCGTTCGTTTCGTCCGAATCCTGCGGCGGGGCACCCGATAATGGTGCCCCGCCTTTCTGTTGCCGGAGCCGATCGTATGGTGCCGTACTCCGTTGCCCCCTTGCGTCATCCCGTGCGATCGGTACAATGGGCCGCACCTCGGGGCCGCAGGCGCGGCCAGGCCGGGCGGTGGCGAAAGGGAGGAAACGATGCAGGTTACGGGGACACACCATATCGCATTGTTCACCAGCGATCTCGCGCGCTTGCGCGCGTTCTACGTCGAGACACTCGGCTTGCCGCAGGTCGGCGCGTTCCCCGGCGGGAAGATAATTTTCATCGACGCGGGCAGCACCACGATCGAGATGATCGCTCGCGACGGCTGGACCGATAGCGATGCCGGGAACTGGCAGCACCTCGCGTTCGAGGTGGCGAGCGTCGATGAAGCCCACGCCGAACTGACGGCGAAGGGGATCGTCTTCCACATCGCGCCGAAGGATGTCCCATCGGACGAGAATCCGCTGTGCCGGGTCGCTTTCTTCCGCGATCCCGATGGCAACAACCTCGAACTCTTTCAGCCGATCGGTAGCCGCTACCCGCAGGGCGACGCATAATCATCGGCGCGAACAGCTTCACGCCGAGGCGCGCGAGTGACGGGCTGGTGCGGGGCACAGGGCGTGCAAGGGGCTTTGGCGGGGAAGACCCGTTGGCGCTGCTCCACGTCGCGCGTGTGGATACTGGTGCGGAGAGAGGGCGATGGCTGCGGAACGGCGACCGAATATCCTGTTGATCACCTGTCACGACCTCGGGCGTTTCCTCGGGTCGTATGGGATCGCGACGGTGCAGACCCCCGCGCTCGACGCCTTCGCCGCCGACGGTGTGCGTTTCACCGCTGCGTTCTGCACCGCGCCGCAATGCAGCCCCTCGCGCGCCTCCCTCTTCACCGGGCGTTATCCCCACAGCAACGGTGTGCTGGGCCTGACCCACGCCCAATTCGCCTGGGATCTCGGTCCGGACGAGCGGCACCTGGGGCAGGTTTTGCGCGAGGCGGGTTACACGACCGCGATGATGGGGGTCCATCACGAGTCGCACGTCGGCACCCCGGCGGAGATCGCGGCGCGCTGCGGGATGGAGACGATCGCCCTCGGGGGGCGTGGCGAGGAGGTGAGCGCCGCCGCACTCGCCTGGCTCGATACGGTAGCTGATGGCGAGCGACCGTTCTACCTGCAACTCGGGTATCACGAGCCGCATCGCGTCGGCGCGACCGCCCACGAAGCGTCGGACTCAATGGGCTTCATCGGTGATTACATCGCGCCCGATACGTCGCATGGCGTTACCATACCCCCCTACCTGCGCGATACCGCCTCGGCTCGCGAAGAGTTGGCCGAGCTGCAAGGGGCGGTGCGTGCGCTCGACGCGGCGGTGGGCAAGGTCTTGGCCGGGTTGGACGAGCGCGGGCTCGCGGATGACACGATCGTCCTCTTCACTACCGATCATGGTATCGCGCTGCCGCGTGCCAAGTGCTCGCTCTACGATCCCGGCCTGGAGACGGCGCTGATCGTGCGTTATCCGGCGCGCGGCTGGCAGCGGGGGCGAACAATCGCGGCGTTGACGAGCAACGTCGATCTCTTCCCCACGCTGCTCGAAGCCGTCGGCCTGCCCGTGTCGGCGCGCGTGCAGGGCCGTAGTCTGTTGGCGGCGCTCGACGGCCAGGCGTTCACGCCGCGCGAGGCGATCTTCGGCGAGATGACGTACCACGATTATTACGATCCCAGGCGCTGTATCCGTACCGCGCACCACAAGCTGATCGTCAACTTCACCGCCGCCCCGGCGTTTATGGATCCGAGCCAGTCGTGGCGTCGCCGCACCGAGCCGATCGTGCCGCCCGCTCCCGCGCTGGCGTATCACCCGTTGCTCGAACTTTATGACCTCGCCGTCGATCCGCAGGAGTGGCAGAATTTGGCCGAGGATCCCGCCCTGGCCGCAATCCGTAGCGACCTCCTCGCCCAACTCCAACGCTGGATGGCCGATACCGCCGATCCCCTACTCGTTGGCGCAGTAACGCCGCCACTCCACCGTCGGGCGCTGGCCGCTTTAATGGCGTCGGGTGGGTAATCGTCAGCGGTCGCCGTGCTCGTATCCCCTCGACAATCGCGGGCCAGGATGTTGCGAATGAGGTCTGGGTTGCGTATCTCATGTATGCGTGGGCGATGCCCGGTGCTCAGCGTTACCGCCCTGCTACTTCCATGCCAAATGCGTGGTTGTGGGCTATGATTGTCGACACTACGAACTGCGATCCGCGGTGAGCGATCGCGCTGTCATTCCGATACTTCTGCTGGCTCATCGATCGATCGCGCGGCGCTACGGTGAAGAATGGAGCGCATGATATGGACCCCAAACCGCCCGAGAAGCCTTCCCCGAAACTCGGGCTGAATGGCGTTGGAGAGGGGGAACATCCCCCGGCGGTCGGGTATCAGGCTGGCGACCACGCACCGCCCTCCCCGAAAGCGGATCGCGCGGAGGATCAATCACGCCTACAGGGGAGCCATCCCGGTGATCGCTATGTCCGGGTGATCCATCACGCGCCGATCAATAGGCCGGGCCAGCGCCCTACCGCGCCGAAAGATCGTCCCGCCCCGCGTCGCCCGTCCGGCCCGATCAAACGCTGGTTACTCCAGGGGCAGGTCAAAGAGATCGACGCGCCCTATGAACGGGCACATACCGACCACACCCATCCCTGGTGGAAGGTGATGTGCCTGACCGGCGTCGATTATTTTTCCACGCTGGGCTATCAGCCCGGTATCGCCGCGCTGGCGGCGGGCGCGCTGGCCCCGATCGCCACCCTCGTCCTGATCCTGATCACGCTCTTCGGTGCCCTGCCGATGTACGCGCGGGTCGCCCGCGAGAGCCCGCACGGCGACGGCTCGATCTCGATGCTCGAACGGCTCCTGCCCTGGTGGCAGGGGAAACTTTTCGTCCTCGCGCTCCTCGGCTTCGTGGCGACCGGCTTCGTGATCACGATCACCCTCTCCGCCGCCGATGCCGCCGCTCACCTCACCGAGAACCCGTACACCCATTTTCTCCGGGGGTATGAGATCCCGGTCACCTTGGCGCTGATCGCGCTGCTGGCGGCGGTCTTCCTGAAAGGTTTCAGCGAGGCGATCGGGATCGCGGTCGGTATCGTGGCGGTCTATCTCGCCCTCAACCTTGTCGTCATCGGCGTCAGCTTCGCCGCGATCGCCGAGAATCCGCAACTGCTCGGCAACTGGCGGGATGCCCTCTTTCGGTCGCATGCCAATCCGTTGCTGATGGTCGGGGCCGCGCTGCTGCTCTTCCCCAAACTGGCCCTCGGCCTCTCCGGGTTCGAGACCGGCGTCGTCGTGATGCCGCTGGTGCGCGGTGAGCCCGGCGATACCGAGACGGCACCGGAAGGACGTATCCGCAACGCTCGGAAGCTGCTGGCGACGGCGGCGTTGATCATGAGCGTGCTGCTGAGCGGCAGCAGCATCGTGACGACGGTATTGATCCCCGCCGCCGAGTTCGAGGAGGGCGGCCAGGCCAACGGGCGGGCGCTGGCGTACCTGGCGCATGGGCAGCTGGGCGATATCTTCGGCACGGTCTACGACCTCAGCACGATCGCGATCCTCTGGTTCGCCGGGGCCTCCGCGCTGGCCGGGCT
>DATCMP010000678.1:0-3511 GCA_036563365.1 Thermomicrobiales bacterium | reverse complement strand
GCGATCGCCGACGAGATCGAGCGCAACCTCGCGTTCCTGGCGACCGAATTGCGGAACGTTCCGGCACGCCATCGCAGCATGCGCGCCGCCTTCGATCACTCCTGGGCGCTCCTCGCAGACGAGGAGCGCCCCATCTTCCGGCAACTGGCGATCTTCCGGGGCGGCTTCACGCGCGAGGCTGCTGGGCGGGTCGCCGGTGCAATGCTGCCTCTCCTGTCCTCGCTCGTCGATAAGTCGCTGGTCCGCCGCGATGCTGACGGTCGCTTCAGTCTGCACGAACTCTTGCGGCAGTATGCGGAGGAGCAGCTCAGCCGCTCGCCGGAAGAGTCGGCGCAGGCCGCGGGGGCGCATCGCGACTATTATCTCGCCCACGTCGTCGCCCAATTCGGCCCGATGACAGGTGGTGGCCAGCGCGAGGCGGTGACCGCGATCATGGCCGATCTGGAGAATGTCCGCGTTGCCTGGCGCTCCGCCGCAGCCGTCGGCGACACGGCCGCCCTGGGTCGGGCCGCGCACACGCTCGCCCTCTTCTATGACTTCCGCGCACGCTACCAGGAGGGCCTGGTGGCGCTTGATGAGGGCTTGCGTGCCCTGCGCGCCGCGCCGTCGTCGCCGACAACCGAGCGCACGCTCGCGGCCATCCTGGTGGATGAGGCGCGGTTCCACCACCGGCTGGGCCAATTGCCCGCGATGCGCGCGGCACTGGACGAGGCAGAAGCACGTTACGCCCGCCTCGACAGCCCCCCACCGCCGGGTTTGTCGACCGATCCGTTGCTGTGGCGCGGTATCCTAGCCCTGACCGATGGGCACTATGCCGAGGCCGCCCGGCTCGGCGCGGCAGCCGTCCGACGCAATACCGACGAAGATCGACCGGGGAACCTCTCGCCAGCATGGTGGGTGCGGGCGACGGCAGCACTCTGGCAGGAGGATTTCGACACGGCGGGCGAGTACGCCCGGCGCTGCACCGAGGCGGCCCTCGCGGTGGGGGATCGCTGGTACCTGGCCTACGGTCACAATCAGCAGGGCCACGTCGGCGTGGCGCGCGGGGATTATGCCGCAGCCCGGCGGCACTACACGGCCAGCTACGCTATTCGGGAAGAACTCGACGATCCCGAGGGGATGGCGACCGGTCTCGCCCATCTGGCCAGGGTCGCTGAACTGCAGGGCAACCGGGCTGAGGCGGAGGAACTTTACCGACGCGTCCTCGCCATCGCCCGCGAGATCGGCGATCAGTCTGCGGTGGCCAATGCGCTCAACGGCCTCGGCATGATGGCCTGCGCGAGCGGCGATTATGTCGTTGCCGGACAGCAGTTCGCGGAAGGTCTGCGCCTGATGGCCGCAGCACGGCTCATGCGCCATCTCCTTGCCCTTCTAACGAGTGCCGGCGACTGGCTGCTGCGGATGGCACGGATTGAAGAGGCCGTCGCGCCGCTGGCTCTGGCGAGTGACCACCCGGCGAGTGACCACTATACGCGTGAACGCGCCAGGCGAGGGCTGGCCGCTGCGGGGGCCGCGCTGCCGCCCGGTGCTCTGGCTGTGGCGATCGACATCGGGCGAGGGGCCGCTCCTGTCGAACTGGCGACCAGCCTTGCAGCTATCCTCACCATGTCCCCTCCTACCGTCGCGCCTGAGGTGACCAACAAGGCCGCGCCGCTCCCCGCAGCGGCCGCACCACTAGATCCTGAGGAAGCGCTACCGGAGCCTCTGACGGCGCGCGAGCTGGAGGTGTTGCTGCTGATCGCCGCAGGACGCTCCAACCGCGAGATCGCCGACGAACTCTTCCTCGCGGTCAACACCGTCCGCTCCTACTGCCACCAACTCTTCGGCAAGCTCGGGGTCGGTAGCCGGACCCAGGCCGTCGCGCGTGCCCGTGCCCTCGGCCTCCTCGCCTAAACCGCGTACCCAGATCGTCGCATCGGGCGGCTAGCCCAGGTGCGCGGGCGCGTAGCGGGGACGTTCCTCCCGCCACCCCAGTCCGCAACAGAGCCTGAACCCGCGCTAGCCTCCACCGTGCCGTCACCGCCTACCCCCAGCCCATCCAAATGGATGGGTCGCGATTCATCCTGTGCGGGGCTCGTGATCCATCCATTCGTTCGTATTGCCCGCGCTCCCCGCACCCTAGACTGATGTAACGGTGACACCCGGCCCGCAACAAGCGCTCACCCTCATCGGGACGGGTGGCACCGAGCGCTGAATCCATGAGGAATGACGGTGGTCGAGCGCGCCAGTGAGCGGCGTAATCGGCCTCGGCGAGGGGGAAGCCTATCGATTCGGAACGCGACACCGCCGCTACAGTGAGCGGCAACCAGGTGTGGACATGCTCGGGACAGGATGATGTACAGGAGGAAACAGATGCCGCTCTTTATGGATGTGCATAACAAGGTTGAGGGAGCGACCGCCGAAGCGGTCGCCGCAGCGCACGAGCAGGACGTGGCGATCCAAAGTCAGTACGGGGTGACCTACCACAAGTATTGGTTCGACGAGGGCACGGGTCGCATCTTCTGCCTCGTCGAGGCGCCGAACAAGGAGGCCGCTATCGCGGTACATCGCGAGGCGCATGGCCTCTGTGCCGATGAACTCTTCGAAGTCACGGAGAACTTCTAGCCCGCAGGCGGCTGTCTCCTGGTGCTCGCCCGCAGCCGGGCCCGTCCGCGAAGGATGCGTCCGGCCTGCGGGCACGCCGCCAACAACGAACAGCGCTTCACCGCCGCGACGCGGCACCGCTACGGTGTTTCCCAGAACCACCGTAATCCCTACAGCAAACCCGCCTCCAAGAAAGGAACATGATGATCCGTATCACTCCCGCACGAGGTGTTTTCCTCGCGCTCGCCATAGCGATGGTCGTCCTGGCGCTGCTGGCGACGAGCCAGCTCGCCGCTGCACGCCGCCCCGACAACCGCGACGGTCTGGCCGATGTCCGGGCCGCGACCGACCGCTACCATCGTCTGCCAGCCGCGGAGTCCGACGGGTATGCCCTCCTCACCGATACAGCCGGAATCACCTGCATCGACAATCCGGGAGTCGGTACCATGGGCGTCCATTACGCCAACAGCGCGCTCGTCGGCGCTGGGGTGATTGATGCCAGTCGGCCACAGGTACTCGTTTACGAGCCGATGGCGGGTGGTAATCTCCACCTGGTGGCGGTCGAGTACGTGGTTCTCCAAGGGGCATGGAACGCGACCCACGGCGCGCCGCCGACACTCTTCGGCCAGGAGTTTATGCTGACGCCGGATGGGAATCGCTACGGCCTGCCCGCCTTCTACTCGCTCCATGCCTGGGCCTGGAAACCGAACCCGAGCGGCCCCTTCGCCATGTGGAACCCGAGCGTGGACTGCCGGTAGGCACCCTGTCACACCGGGCCGGGAGGTACGCCCCCGGCCCAGCATTCCCTGCAACACCCCTGTGCTATCCGGGCGCAATGGCATCTGTAATAGAGCGAGCTGCGTTTGCTTCCGCCAGTCGATCGCATGCGGATACTGTGGTCTGAGCGGCTGGTTGGGGGAGTTCACCC
>DATCMP010000659.1:0-11141 GCA_036563365.1 Thermomicrobiales bacterium | reverse complement strand
GAACGCATGATCGCGCACCTGCCAAACCCCCTCGGCATTGCGCTCGATCCGCGGGCCGGTCGCGTCCTCGCCGGGCGCATAGCTCCACGCCCCGACGCCGTGCGCGACCGGGCAACCGCCTGTCGCCGCCTCGCTCGTTTTCGTTCGCTCTTCGATCACCATCGTCGGTTTCCTTCTTTTTCAGCGTCAGTCCGCGCGGTCAACGCCGCACGATACGAGCCACCCGTAACGTTATGATATACTGTGAATCATATCAGGAACAAGGAATTGCCGTGTGGGGGTACGAAATGGCGAGCGCAATCGTCGAACGCGAGGCCGGGGCCGACCGGCGAGTGCGGCGCACGCGGCGCGCCCTGGCGGAAGCGTTGCTGGCGCTGACCCTGGAGCGGGAGTACGAGGAGGTGACGATCCGCGAGATCGCCGCCCGCGCCGACATCGGCTACGCCACCTTCTTCCGCCACTACCCGGACAAAGACGCGCTGCTCGGCGACGCGCTCGACGTGGTGATCGACGATGTGGTCGCCCTGCTCACCCCCGCGCTGACCAGCGCCGATCCCACGGCGGTCGGCACCGCCCTCTTCCAATATGCGGGCGAGCACGCCGCCCTCTGTCGCGTGCTGCTGCGCGGGCGCGCGGCGAACCTCCTCCTCGCCCGCTTCGGCACCGGCAACCCCGATCAGCCGGTTGAGTGGACCCCGCCACCGCCGCCCGGCCTCCCCGCCGAGATCGCCGCCCACCATCGGATCACCGCCACCTTGTCACTCCTCCAATGGTGGCTCGAAGGCGGAATGCCCTACCCCGCCGAGCGGATGGGCGCGATCTACCACGACCTAATCGTTCGCCCCACGACTGCGGGCTGAGCCGCGATTGCGCCACGCTCGCTGCTATAATTGCCGCACATAAATCCGCGATGTCATCTAGCCTGGGAGAATCCTCATGGCTACATCTGCAAAGCTCATAACTGCCGAAGAATTCTGGCTAATGCCAGATATGGGTAGCCACCAGAGCCTCGTGCGCGGGCAGATTGAGAAAAGACGGCTGCCGGGGCTACGTCATGCCTTTGTCACGTCAGTGTTCTGCCAGATCCTTGCCCGTTGGGCCATGGAAAACAATGCCGGAAAAGTGGGCGTCGGCGGGGGATTTACCCTCGCGCGTGAGCCGGATATCGTGCGCTCCCCAGATCTATTCTTTGTGCGACGGGATCGTCTCCAACCTGTATCTACCACCGAGGAATACGGTATCTTTGCGCCCGATCTCGCGATTGAGGTCGTCTCGCCTTCCGAATCGGCGCAAGAGGTCCGCGAAAAGGTGCGTGACTTCCTCGCGGCAGGGACGCCGCTGGTCTGGGTCGCCTACCCGCGCACCCGCGAGGTGATCGCCCACACCCCCGATGGCCACGCCCATACCTACGCCGCCGATGACACCCTCACCGCCCCCGACCTACTCCCCGGCTTTGCCTGCCCCATCGCCGATCTCTTCGCCTGAGCAACGGCGCGCCAGCGCGTGACCAATCCGCGATCAACAGCGTATAGACAACTGAACAGCGCAACAATGCCCCCGAGGCGCAGCCGCAACTATCCCGCTCGATCGGAGAGGGGGACCAGCCGAGCGCGTTGCACATGAGCGGAGGATCGTGATGGCAGAGAACAAACCGGTCGATCGCTGGGCCACCGGGGCCGCCTATGAGCCGTACGTCGGCCGGTGGAGTCGCCGCGTGGCCGCGGAGTTCCTGACCTGGCTGGCCGTGCCGCCGGGCGGGCGCTGGCTCGATGTCGGCTGTGGCACCGGGGCGCTGACCGGGACGATCCTCGCGCAGGCGGCCCCGAGCGCGGTGCGGGGCGCGGATACCTCGGCTGGGTTCATCGGCTACGCCCAAACCCAGCTCAACGACCCGCGCGTGAGCTTCGGCATCGCCGACGGGCAGGCATTGCCGGACGCGGATGGCACCTACGATGCGGTCGTATCGGGTCTGGCGCTGAACTTCATCCCCCAGCCGGCACGCGCGCTCGGCGAGATGGCCCGCGTCACCCGGCCCGGCGGGATCGTCGCGGCCTACGTCTGGGATTACGACGACGGGATGCAGATGATGCGCCACTTCTGGGACGCCGCCGTGGCGCTCGATCCGGCGGCGCGTGCGTTAGACGAGGGTCAGCGCTTCTCGATCTGCCGACCCGACGCCCTCGCCGCGCTCTGCCGCGAGGCGGGGCTACAGCTGGTCGAGACCCGCGCCATCGACATACCGACGCACTTCCGCGACTTCGACGATTATTGGTCCCCGTTCCTCGGCGGCCAGGGCTCCGCGCCCAGCTATGTCGCGTCGCTCGATGCGGAGATGAAGGCGGCGATCCGCGACCGTATCCGCGCCGGGTTGCCGATCGCGTCGGACGGCTCCATCAGCTTGATCGCGCGAGCCTGGGCGGTGCGGGGGCGGCGTTGAAGCCTGATGGTTCGTCACCGGTGTTTCAGCGGCGCTCTCACTATAGGGATCAGCATATTCAGGCACGCAGCAGTGAAATGCGTTATCATTCCAGCATATCTACACCTTTTTTTACGATCGGGAGCCTGCGATGAATACGGCAGTCAGGGCCGTGTACTTGGCGGCGCGACGACTTTCGTCTGCCGAGCAACGGGAGCTAATCGGCGAACTCTCTGCGTCGTTGCAACCCCCCATTTCAGATGAAGCATCTCAACTCGGACAGACCCCGCCAGTCACGGATCTCGCCGCGCTGAAAGCAGATTTCTGGCCCACCGACGAGACAGCCGATGACATTAACGCTTTTGTCGCGCAACAGCGTGCCGAGGATCTACACAGCGCGCGATGAGTACCGTTCTCCTCGACACGAATATCGTCTCATTCATATTTAAAGGGGATAGTCGCGTGCGCGATTATGCGCCGCTGCTCTTACACCAAGAGCTCGCAATCGCACCGATGACCGTGGCCGAATTGTATCAGTGGGCCGCGCTACGCCATTGGGGCGACACGCGCCAGCAACAACTCGAAGCGCTCCTGAAACGCTATACAATCCTGCCAATCGATATTCCGGTTTGCCGCGAATGGGCGAGCTTCCGTGCAGCGCGTACCGAGATTGGTCAGCCAATATCGTCGCAAGATGTCTGGATTGCGGCGACAGCGCTGCGCTATAGGTTACCGTTGGTGACGCATAACCCCGCCGATTACGAGCGAATCGCCGATCTCCAAATCATCACAGCGGTGCGCTAAGGTCTGCGCCCTCGCACCCCGATGCGGTACCATATCCAGCATGACTATTCAGTCTCGATGAATGGTGATCGATCGTCGTCGGAAGGGTCAAGGATGCGCGGCATTGAACAGAGTGGGGAGCGACAGATCGTCCACGCGGTCTGCCCGCACGACTGCCCGGATACCTGCGCGATGCGGGTCACCGTCGAGGATGGCCGCGCGATCCGCGTCGAGGGCGACCCCGACCACCCGATCACGCGCGGCTTCCTCTGCGTCAAGGTCAACCAGTACGTCGAGCACGTCTACAGCGAGCGCCGCGTCCTCACCCCGCGCCGCCGCATCGGGCCGAAGGGGAGCGGGCAGTTCGAAGAAATCTCCTGGGACGAGGCGCTGGACGAGATTGCAGCCCGCTTCGGCCAAATCGTCGCGCAGGATGGCGGCGAGGCGATCCTGCCCTACTCCTACTCCGGCACCCTCGGCCTGCTGCACAACTACAGCATGGACTATCGCTTCTTCCATCGCCTGGGGGCGTCCCTATTAGAGCGAACGATCTGCACCGCCGCCGCCGTCGAGGGGAACAAATACACTCTCGGCAGCTACCACGGCACCGACCCCGAGGAGTTCCCGAACGCGAAGCTGATCATCTGCTGGGGGACCAATCCGGTCACCTCCAACCCGCACCTGATGCCGCTGATCAAGGCCGCGCAGGAGAACGGGGCCACCCTCGTCGTGATCGACCCGCGCCGCACCCGCACCGCCGAGCGCGCCGACTGGCATCTCCAGCCGCACCCCGGCTCCGACGCCGCGCTGGCCCTGGGGCTGATGCAGGTCATCATCGCCGAAGGGCTGCACGACGAAGAATATGTCCGCGCGCACACCCTCGGCTTCGACGAGTTGCGCGCGCGCGCCGCCGAATACCCGCCCGCCCACGTCGCCGCCCTGACCGGGATTGACGAAGAGGAGATCGTGCGCCTCGCGCGCCTCTACGCCACGACGAAGCCCGCCGTCATCCGCCTGCAATATGGGATGCAACGGCATTCCAATGGCGGGATGCTCGTCCGCGTCGTCACATGCCTCCCGGCGCTGATCGGCTCCTGGCGCGACCCGGCGGGTGGCCTGCTGATGAGCGCCAGCGGCGGCTTCGGTTTCAACATGCGCGCCTTGCAGCGCCCCGATCTCCTCGGCGACCGCACCCCGCGCAGCATCAACATGATCGAACTCGGTGCGGCGCTGACCGCGCTCAACGATCCGCCGATCAAGGGGCTCTACATCTACAACGCCGACCCGGTCGCCTCGACGCCGGACACCAATCTCGTCCTCGCCGGGCTGGCGCGGGAGGATCTGTTCACGGTCGTCCACGACACCTATTGCACCGACACGACCCGTTGGGCCGACATCATCCTGCCCGCGACCTCGCAACTGGAACAGACCGATCTGCACAAGGCGTATGGCAACTATTATGTCCAACTGAATAAGCCCGCGATCGCGCCGCTCGGCCAGAGCAAGCCGAACACGGAGGTCTTTCGCCTCCTCGCCGCACGGATGGGTTTCAACGAGCCGTGCTTCAGTGACAGCGACGAGGCGCTGATCGATCAGGCGCTCGACACGAACCACCCCTGGATGACCGGGATCACGCGCGAGCGGCTGGAACGCGAGAAGTGGGTCAAGGTCAACCTGCCGCAGAACGGCCCCGGCGGGCGTTTCGCGCCATTCGCCGCGGGCGGGTTCAGGACACCATCGGGCAAGACCGAGTTCTACTCCGCGCGCCTCAAAGACCTCGGCCACGATCCGCTGCCGACCCACGTCCCGCTCGTCGAGAGCGCCGAGATGACGCCGGAGTTGCACGCGCGCTACCCGCTCTTGCTCCTCTCGCCGAAGGCGCACCACTTCATCAACTCGACCTTCAACGACGTGAACACCCTCACCCGCCGCGAGGGTCGCCCGACGATCGAGATCCACCCCGACGACGCGGCGGCGCGCGGCCTCGCCGATGGCGACCTCGTCCGCGTTTTCAACGATCGCGGGGAATGTTTCTTGCACGCCCTGGTGATCGACCGCGTCCGGCCCGGCGTCGTCGCCAGCCCCGCGACGTGGTGGGCCAGCAAGTTCAAAGGCGGGAACGGGATCAATGCCCTCACCCCCTCCCGTCCCGCGGACATGGGCGGTGGCGCGACCTTCTACACGAACCTGGTGCAAGTCGAGCGTGCAGAGGACGGAGCCGGGGAGACAGAGGAGCCGAGGCTGACGGCGGATTAAGGGGAGTTACGGGGGTGGAGCGCCCCCCTGCCCCCCAATTCTGGGGGGTACAGGCGTTGGTGGCGCCGAAAGGTTTCACAGACGCCTCCCTACCTTGCAACAGCTATACCCCCCAGAATTGGGGGGCAGGAGGGCCGTCCCCACGCCGCGAATACTCGCACTCATCCATCGCCTCGCCATTCGTCATTCGTCATTCGTCACTCGTCATTCACAAGGTGCCCAATGCCCGAACAGTTTGCCGCCGCCACTACGCACCCCGACCTCGCAGCGCAGGCGCAGCGGGCGAAGGGGCGCGCGGCCCTCTCGTCGGTCGCGGCGGCGATCCTGCTGACCTCGCTGAAGCTGGCCGTCGGGATCCTGACCGGGAGCCTCGGGATCCTGGCGGAGGCGCTGCACTCCGCGCTCGACCTCGTCGCGGCGGCGATCACCTACGTCGCCGTGCGCCTCTCCGGGCAACCGGCCGACCGCGAGCATCGCTACGGCCACGGGCGGGTCGAGAACCTGTCGGCCTTTGTCGAGTCCGGGCTGCTGCTGATCACCGCCGCCTGGGTCATCTACGAGGCCGTGCGGCGGCTCTTCTTCGAGGAGATCCACGTCGAGGCGAGTATCTGGGCCTTCGCGGTGATGATCATCTCGATCGTGGTCGACATCGGGCGCTCGCGCAATCTCTCGCGCGTGGCGAAGGAGCACAACAGCCAGGCCCTCGCCGCCGACGCCCTCCACTTCCGCACCGATATCTGGAGTTCGAGCGTCGTGCTCGTCGGGCTGGCCGCGATCTGGCTCGGCGACCGCTTCGGCTTCACCCTGGGCGGCTGGCTGCCGAAAGCCGACGCCATCGCCGCGCTCGGCGTCGCCGCGATCGTCCTGATCGTCACCTTCCGCCTCATCCGCGAGACGACCGATGATCTCCTCGACCGCGCCCCCGGCGAGACCGCCGCGCTCGTCACCACCGCCGTCGAGCAAGTCCCCGGCGTGATCGACTGCCGCCGCGTCCGCCTGCGCCGCGCCGGGACGATCGTCTTCGCCGACGTGGTGATCGACGTGGCCCGCGTCGCCACCTTCGCCGAGGCCCACGCGGTCAGCGAGGCGGTCGAGGCGGCGATCCACGACATCCTGGGCGCGGGCGAGGCCGATGTCGTGGTCCACATGGATCCGGTCGCCGCGCCCGACGAGACCCCGGACGACGCCGTGCGGACCTTCGCGCGGCTCCACGGGATGCGCGCCCACGCCGTCCGACTGCGCGCGATCGATCAGCGCCTCGACGCCGATCTGCACGTCGAGGTCAAGCCGAGCCTCACTCTGACCGAGGCGCACCGCCTGACGACCGAACTAGAGCGGAGTATCCGCGTCACCGACCCGCGGATCGGGCGGCTGAACACGCACCTCGAAGCGCCCGAAGGGACGATCGAGCGCCAGACCGACGTGACGACGCAGCGCGCCGAACTGGTTGCGCGTGTCCGCGACATCGCCGACGGCATCGCCGGGCGCGGTGCCTGCCACGAGGTGAAAATCTACCAGCCGATCGCCAACCCGGAGCGGATCGAACTGGTGCTCCACTGCTCCTTCCCCGGGGGGTTGACCGTCGGGCAGGTCCACAGCCGCTCGGCCCAGATCGAACACCTGCTGCACGACGAGTTCCCGAACCTCGGGGCGGTCCTCCTCCACGCCGAACCCGCCGAGGAAGACCAGGAGCCGACCCGCGCCGCAGCCAGCCCCGCCCGCCCTGTCGCCGCGCGGGGGCCGGGCGACCTGGAGTGAGCATCCCCTTCGCCAGTGCGGCGACGCCCCGCCGGTTCCGAAGTGGGTGCTACCCGCGACAGCCAGGCGGCCCCCGCGATGCACGACCCGGATCATCCATGAAATCACCCATAGAGGAGGGCTCACCCACGATGACGATCCCCCAGCCGGGCGTGGCGCTCGACGCCGCGACCCTGGAACGCAGCAGGACCCTGCCGCGCAAGATGGACCCGGTCACGCTGACCGGCGACGTGGTCGAACTGGTGCCGCTCGATCTCGCGCGCGACGCCGCCCCCCTCCACGCCGTCTCCAATGGCCAGCCCGCGTCCCTCGGCGGGCGCACGGTCGGCCCCTACGACGCGGAGGAGCAGATCTGGCGGTTCATGCTCGCCGGGCCGTTCGCCGACGAGGCCGCGATGGCGGAGTATCTGCGCGGGCAGGTCGCGGTCGCCAACGGCCTCTGCCTCTGCGTCCGCGACCGCGCGACCGGCACGCCGATCGGCGTCGTCAACTACATGAACAACTTCCCCGAACACCTCAAGGTCGAACTCGGCGGGATCTGGTACTCGCCGCTCGCTCAACGAACGAACGCCAACCTCGAAGCGACCTCCCTCCTGCTGCGCCACGCCTTCGGCCTCGGCTACCGCCGCGTCGAGTGGAAATGCGACGACCAGAATTTGCGCTCACGTAGGGCGGCGGAGCGGATGGGCTTCCGCTTCGAGGGGATCCAGGAGGCGCATTTCATCATCAAGGGGCGCAACCGCGACACCGCCTGGTTCCGCATCCTCGACCGCGAGTGGCCCGATGTACAAGCGCGGCTCGAACGGTTGCTCGCCGCGCGGTAGGCTACAATGCGTCGCGTGGCGATCGTGAGCTATTGGTCGACGCGGTAGAACAGCAGCTTTGAGCACGGTATCAGTTCGTTATGAGGTGAGCGAGAGTCTGGAAGCGCGGTGGCGTTGCAGGCAGTCCGGGACTGAAGTCCCGGCTAAGGGCTGCGGCCACGAATCCCCTGACCCGGCAGGGGACCACGGCCTACTGAAGTAGGCTAGGTTCGCTGTAGAACTTGGCGATCCGTCTCGGACGTGGTGTAGACACCAAGGTTAGTCTCAACGCCGACCACTGTTCCTGCGATCATGTTGTGATGCTACTAGCCTGGTCAGAAATCACCGTGCCGCTACTGATCCTAGTCCACTTCAGTGGACCGTGGTCCCCTGCCGGGTCAGGGGATTCGTGGCCGCAGCCCTTAGCCGGGACTTCAGTCCCGGGCTGGCCCGTAATGGCATCGCGCCCGCAATCGTCACCACGAGCTACCGATAAAGGAGGCCCCCGATGCCCTGGTACAACTACGGCCCCACCACGCGCCCGATCGCGACCGGCACGCGCGGCATGGTCACCTCGGCGCACCCGCTCGCCTCGTTGGCCGGGGTGCGGACCCTGCTGGCCGGGGGGAACGCGATCGATGCGGCGGTCGCCGTCGCCGCCGCCCTCAACGTCGTCGAGCCGTACATGTCCGGGCTCGGCGGCGACGGCTACATGCTCGTCCACATCGCGCGCGACAATCGGTTGCACGCCCTCGACTACGTCGGGCGCAGCGCCCACGCCGCCACCCGCGCCGCCTTCGCCGATGAGAGCGAGAAAGAGGTCGGCCCGAAGGCCCCGCTCGTCCCCGGCGCGCCGGGCGGCTGGCTGGCCGCGCACGAGCGTTTCGGCTCCCTGCCGCTCGACCGGATCTTCGCCCCCGCGATCGAGTACGCCGAAGGGGGCGTACCGCTGACCATCAAGGGCGCGACCTTCTACGGGATGGGCCAGGGCAAGCTCGATAAAACCGCCAGCGCGACCTTCTTCCCCGGCGGTCGCCCCCCGGTCGCCGGGGAGATCATCCGCCAGCCCCATCTCGCCGCCACCTACCGCGCCCTCGCGGGCGGCGGCGCGGACGAGTTTTATCGCGGCGCGCTCGGGGAACGGGTGCTAGACGCGATCCGCAGGGCGGGTGGCCTCCTCTCCGACCGCGACCTCGCCGACTTCACCCCGGAGTGGCAGGAGCCGATCGGCACCACCTATCGCGGCTACGCCATCCGCACCGTCGCGCCGCCGTGCAGCGGCTTCCAATATCTCGCCAGCCTCAACTTGCTCGAAGGGTACGACCTCGCCGCCGCCGGGCAGAACAGCGCCGCCGCCGTCCACCTCGCCGTGGAGGCGTTCAAGCTGGCGATCGCCGACCGGATCCGCTACGCCACCGACCCGAACATCCCGATCGCCGGGCTGCTCGCCAAAGATTACGCCAACCGTCGCCGCAACGAGATCCGCCCCGCGTTCGTCGGCCTCTCCGAGGGGGAGCGCTACGGCGGGCGGCCCGGCCCCGAGTTCGTCCAGGCCGGGGTGCCGCGCCACGACGACCACGAGAACACGACGCACTTCGATGTGGTCGATGCCGAAGGGAACGCCGTCTCGGTCACGCAGAGCCTCGGCGCGCCGTTCGGCTCCGGCGTGATGGCGGGTGACACCGGGATCATGCTGAATAATCTCAGCTACTGGTTCGACTTCGAGCCCGACAGCCCGAACGCGATCGGCCCGCACAAGAAGATCGAGATGTGCATGGCCCCCGCCGCCGTCTACGGCCCCTACGGACAACTCTTCATGGCGATCGGCACGCCAGGCTCGTTCGGCATCCTCCAGACGACGCCGCAGATGATCGCCAACGTCCTCGACCACGGCTACAACATCCAGGCGGCGATCGAGGCGCCGCGCTTCCGCGTCTTCGCCGGGACCGAACTGCACCTGGAGGGGCGCTTCCCCGAGGAGGTGCGGGCCGATCTGGTCGCGCTCGGCCACGGCGTCAAGGTCATCGAAGATTGGTCCTGGTCGGTCGGCGGCGGTCACGGCATCCTGATCGACCCCGACACCGGTACCCGCTACGGCGGTGCCGATCCGCGCCGCGATGGGGTGGCGCTGGCGCAGTGACGAGTCGTGCGTCGTGCGTCGGGAGTCGGGAGAGGGGGCCGGAACAGGAGGCACGGAGACAGGGAGGGGGTGGGGAGAACGACGAATGGGGAATGACGAGGGACGAATGACGAATGAGTGGCGGGAGAGGCCGCTTGCTCGTTGTTCAGGTATGCGGTGATGGTGGGCGTGGGTCGCCGATTGAAATCGGCGCTAGGTGGCCTGCGGGCCACAAAGCCTACTGAAGTAGGCTAGGTTCGCTGGAAAGGCACTGCCCATTCCGACAGGCACCGCGCCTAACTCAAACCTAGTCCACTTTAGTGGACTTCGTGGCCGCAGCCACCTAGCGCCGGATTTATCCGGCGACCCACGTTTCCGGCGAGCTCCCATCACCGTAATACTCATTCGTCACTCGTCATTCCCCATTCGTCATTCGTCCCGCCCCCTCCCTGTCTCCGTGTCTCCTGTTCACCGTTTCTCACGACCCCGACTCACGACTCCCGACTCACGACGCACGACTTCTTTAAAGGAGCACCGGTGGACTGGTTGCCATTCCTGCGCGGGCTGCTCACACGCGAGGTCCTGCTGCCCCTCGCGGCGATCGTCGTGGTGCTCTACACCCTCGTCTCGGCGATCTACATCATCCTGGAGAATCGCAGCCCGCAATCGACGTTCGCCTGGCTGCTGCTCTTCCTCGCCCTCCCGGTCATCGGCCTCGTCATCTACCGCTTCACCGGGCAGGGCTGGCACGCCTTCAGCAAGGAGAACCAACTCGCGCGGCAGGAGTTGGGCGGCGAACTCCTGCGCGACATGCGCCCGATCCTGACGAGGGAAGGCGAGTACGCCGCCCGGATCGCCCGCGACCGCCCCGCCTCGTTCCGCGAGAAGCTGCTGCGGCGGGCCGAGCGGAGCGACAATGCGATCCTCACCGGGCATAATGAGGTCGAGATCCTCCAAGACGCCAAGGAGAAATACCCCCGCCTCCTGGCCGATCTCCGCGCCGCGC
>DATCMP010000656.1:0-2859 GCA_036563365.1 Thermomicrobiales bacterium | reverse complement strand
GAATCGCGCTATCGGGCGAACCTGGACCGCCTCACGGACATCCTCGACCTCGGCCCGTTCCTCGACCGTCCGGTGCGCCAACTCTCGCTCGGCCAGCGGATGCGCGGCGATCTCGCGGCGGCGATCCTCCACGACCCCACGATCCTCTACCTCGATGAGCCGACGATCGGCCTCGACGTCGTCGCGAAAGAGCGGATCCGCACCTTCCTCCTCGAACTCAACCGCCAGGAGGGCGTGACGGTACTGCTGACGACGCATGACATGGCCGACATCTCCCGGCTCTGCGAGCGGATGCTGATCATCGACCACGGCAAACTCCTCTACGATGGCGGGGTCGGCGCGATCGCCGAGCGCTATGGCGGCGAGCGGCGGCTGATCGTCGATCTCGCCGAGGATATTGCCGATCCCGCCGTACCGGGCGCGCGACTCGAACGCCGCGAGGGCACGCGCCTCTGGCTCTCCTTCCGCCGCGAAGAGACCAGCGCCCCAGCGCTGATCACCGCGCTGACGGCCCGCTACGCCATCCGCGACCTCACCCTGGAGGAGCCGGACATCGAGGCGGTCGTGCGGCGGATCTACGAGGAAGGCTTGCCGTAAGCGAGAAGACGGTAGTCCGTAGTCCGTAGTCCGTAGAGGTCTGTTCCTGACGAAGAGGTTGTAACGCCACTGCCCAGACACTACGGACTACGGACTACGGACTACCGTCTACCAACTGCCTACTCCCCACCAATTGTGACGCCCCAAAGCCGGGTGCTATACTGCCAGGAAAGGCGAATCACCGCGTCGGTCGATACGGGACGACGCTATCGAGGGGGCAGGATCAGCGGCATGAGCAGCAGCACGAAGGCCGGGGAGGCGAGCGCGGCGACGGTCGGGGCCACAGGGATCGCCTACGAGACGATCATCGGCCTGGAGGTCCACGCCCAACTCCTCACCAAGAGCAAGATGTTCTGCGGCTGTAGCGCCGCCTACTTCTCCGCGCCGCCGAACACCCACGTCTGCCCGGTCTGCCTCGGGCTGCCGGGTGTGCTGCCGGTGATCAACCGCGCGGCGGTCGAGGCGGCGACGATGACCGGGCTCGCGCTCGGCTGCACGATCGCGCCGGTCAACAAGTTCGACCGCAAGAACTATTTCTACCCCGACCTGCCGAAAGGCTATCAGATCTCGCAATACGATCTGCCGCTGGCGCTCGGCGGCGCGATCACCTTCACCGTGGGCGGCGAAGAAAAACGCGCCGGGATCACCCGCGTCCACATGGAGGAAGACACCGGCAAGAATATGCACGCCAGCGACCCGGCGACCGGCGAGGGCTACAGCCTGATCGACCTCAACCGCGCCGGGGTGCCGCTGATGGAGATCGTCGGTGAGCCGGATCTCCGTTCGCCGCAGGAAGCGGCGGCCTACCTCACGGCGATGCGCCAGATCCTCCGCTACATCGGCGTCAGCACCGGCAACATGGAAGAGGGCGCGTTCCGCTGTGACGCGAACGTTTCCCTCCGCCCGGTCGGCACCGCCGCCTTCGGCGCGAAGGTCGAAATCAAGAATATGAACTCCTTCCGCGCCGTCGAGCGCGCCATCGCCTTCGAGGTCGAGCGCCAGCGCGCGATCCTGGACGCGGGTGGCACGATCGCGCAGGAGACGCGCGGCTGGAACGAGGAGCAGGGGCGCACCCTCTCGCAGCGGACCAAGGAAGAGGCGAACGATTACCGCTACTTCCCCGAACCCGACCTACCGCCGCTGACGATGGACGAGTCCTGGGTCGCGGCGATCGGTGCGCGGATGGCGGAACTCCCGACCGCGCGCCGCACCCGCTTCGTCAGCCAGTACGGGATGCGCGAAGAGGATGCCCGCACGCTGACGGAGTCGCGCGCCGTGGCCGATTACTTCGAGGCGGCCCTCGGCGAGAATGCCACCGCCGAGCGTGCCCGGCTGACGGTGAACTGGGTCATTGGGCCGCTCTTCGCCAGGGTCAACGCCGAGACGATCGCCACCACACCGCTGACGCCGGAACGTCTGCGCGGCCTGCTCGATCTCCTCGAAGCGGGCAAGATCAATCGCACGGTCGCGCAGCAGGTCTTCGATGATCTCTTCGACTCGCCCGACGAGGATGCGGCGGCGATCGTCGCGCGCAAGGGTCTCGGCCTGGTTGGCGACGATGGCGCGATCCGCGAGGCGGTCATCCAGGCGCTCGCGGCCAACGGGCAGTCGGTGGCCGATTTCCTGCGTGGCAAGGCCGCCGCGAAGGGCCGCCTCGTCGGGGCGACGATGAAGCTGATGGGCGGTCGTAGCGATGCGAAGATCGTCAATCGCATCCTCGATGAGGAACTGGAGAAACAACGCCAGGGTTAATAACGCGGCGGCGTTCCGGCCCAGCGGAAACGTCGCCGCTTTTTTCCGCGTTCTTGCTAGCGTATGATTCGTGCAATGAGCACAAAGAACCAGGCAGTTCGCACAAAGGATCCCCCTACAGCAGCGATGTCGAACGGGCGGTAGGCCGATTGTCGGGCACTTCCCGCAAAATGAGAGGAGCGCAGGCACCATGTCGATCGAGGCGAAGACAGAGGCCCAACGGGTAGAGGAACGGAACCTTTTCCAGATGGCGGTCGAGCAATTCGGCGTCGCGGCCGAGAAGATGGGGCTCGACGACAATCTGCGACGCTTGCTCAGCGTCTGCCAGCGCCAGTACACCGTCAACTTCCCGGTCCAGATGGATGACGGCTCGATCAGGATGTTCGAGGGCCACCGTGTCCAGCACAACATCGGTCGCGGCCCGGCCAAGGGGGGCATCCGCTATCACCCGCTCGTCACGATCGACGAGGTCAAAGCGCTGGCGATGTGGATGACCTGGAAGTGCGCGGT
>DATCMP010000640.1:0-1663 GCA_036563365.1 Thermomicrobiales bacterium | reverse complement strand
AGAGCCGCTTCCCATGACCCAGCGCGATCGGGTGGACCGTCAGCACCAGTTCATCGAGGATACCGGCGCGCAGGAGCGAGAGGACCAGGGTGCCGCTGCCGGTGATGTTGATATTCTTCCCCGGCTGCTCCTTTAAGCGGGTCAGCGTCCCGATGACATCGCCCTTAATCAGCGTGGTGTTCTCCCAGGTCGCTTCATCGAGCGTGGTCGAGACGACGAGTTTCGGCGTACCATTCATCTGCCGGGCCATCTCGTCTTCGCTACTCTGCTGCGGCCAGAACGCCGCAAATTCCTCGTAGGTCCGGCGACCTAGCAGCATCGTATCGCCTGCGGCCATCAACCCGCCGATCGCCGCGCCCATCTCATCGTTGAAGTAGGCCATACTCCACTGGTCCGGTGCCTCCACCACCCCATCGAGCGTGATGAACAGGCCGGCAACAATCTTCCGCATGAGTGGTTCCCCTTTCGATGTATTCGCTCGCCGCGCCCTGCGGCTGCCGGGAAGTTTCTCCCTTTCCACCAAGTAGTCGTTCGGCACCGCCCCAGATCGACAGATCGACGCGACCAATTTCGAGAATCCTGCAAGCCGCTTCGCGACTCAGCGACCGGCGAAGAACTCCGCCAAGGCCGGGGCCAGAACGTCCGCGGCGACGTTGTGATCCTGGCCGGGTAGGATGATATGTCGCGCGTCGCGGAGTTCCGAGGCGAGCGACCGCCCGCCGGTGTGGAAAAAGCCCTCGCTCAACCCGCCGGTGATTACCAGCGTCGGGATCGCCACCGCCGTCCAGCGGTCCTTGGGCAGCGGCTTGCCCGACATCGTGTCGCCGACGATCGTGCCGTCGTAGGCGATCGTGTGCGCCACCGCTTCCATCCCCGCCCACATCGGGCTCTCGCGCATCGGCCCCAGGTATTCGGCGGGGAGGCGGATAGCATCGGTCATGAAGATCTCGACCGCATCGCCGGGCCGCCCCGCCGCGATCGCCGCGTTGAGGCGCGGCACGTAGTCGGCGGGGAGCGGCGGGCGGCTATCATCGAGGATGAACGGCGGCTCGTAGAGGGCCACCTTCGTGACCTTGCTCGGGAGGGCGTTCGCCGCGTCGAGGGCCAGGATCGCCCCCGATGACATCCCGTAGAGGAAGGCCGAGCCACCCGCCGCCGTGATCACCGCATCGATATCCTCGATCTCGCGCGCGACCGCATACGGCGCGGTATCGCCGCTATCGCCGCGACCCCGCCGGTCGTAGTTGAAGACGGTGAAGTCGGGCGCCAACAGCGCGGCCATCCCCTGATGGCTCCCGCGCGTGCCCAGCGCGCCGGTGATCAGGATGAGTGCCGGTCCGCTGCCGAGCCGATCGAAGGCGATCGTGGTGCCGTCTCGCGACGTTACCGTTTCCATGCGCGCAACCCCTTGCGTATCAACCCGCGACGCGCACCGCACCCGGCGTTACGGCGGGCCGACCATCGTAAAACTCCATCAGCACCGGGGCCAGGGCTTCCGGCTTCAGCATGTGGGTCTGGCCGGGCAGGGTGCGATACTGCGCGTTCGGCAACGCCGCCGCCAGCGCCCGCATCCCGTGGCGCATCCACGGCTCGCTCTTGCCGCCGTCCATCACCAGGGTCGGCATCGTGACCGCCGCCCAGCGCCCTATCGGCAGCGGCTTGC
>DATCMP010000638.1:0-15461 GCA_036563365.1 Thermomicrobiales bacterium | reverse complement strand
ACAAGCGCCCCCGCCGGAAACCCGGCGGGGGCGCTTGTTGCTCGCTGTGTTGTGCGGGATTAGCCGAGGAACGGAGCGAGGTCGCGCATGAGGGCGGCCTTCGGCTTCGCGCCGACGATCTGCTTCACCGGCTGACCGTCTTTGAAGAGGATCATCGTCGGGATGCTCATCACGCCGAACTGGCCGGCGATCTTCTGGTTCTCGTCGATGTCGAGCTTGAGGATGGTCAGCTTATCGGCCTGCTCATTGGCAATCTCGTCCAGCACCGGCGCAACCGCGCGGCAGGGGCCGCACCACTCCGCCCAGAAGTCGACCAACACATGGCCTTCTGCTTTCGAGACTTGCTCTTCGAACGTGGCGTCGGTGACCGGCTGTGGCTTCGCCATTGGTATCTTCCTCCTGGTCCTTCTCGGGCCTTCTTCGTTACGGCGCTCGCGACTCGGTCGAAGCGCTCCGTAGATAGTAACGAGGGGTGCCTGTCCCCTATTCCCCCCTATCGCAGGAAGTATACCGCACCCTGGCGCAGGCTTTTCTCCTTCCCCAGCGGGTGTCTCGCATCGGTTCTTGCCCTGGTTACTCTTGAACTGTGTCATGCCCGCAGTGATAATGATCGATGGAGCGGTGGTGTGGGGAGGATGGTGTGCGCGTAGGGTATGAAGGCTCGGCCTATATGGAGCCGACGACGGGTGTCGGGCAGTATGTCCGCGCGCTCTGGCACGAGTTCCAAGGCGGTGTACCCGGCGTCGAACCGGTCATGCTGCTGCCGGGGCCGCGCGTCGCCTTGCCCGAGTTGCCCCCTGGTCCGGTGGTCATCGAGGAGCCGCCGCGTCGCTTCGCAACAGGCAAAGCGCGCAAGCTCTGGTGGGAACAGATCGGCTTGCCGCGCGCGGTGCGCCGCACTGGGGTCGAGTTGGTCCATGTCCCCTATCACTCCGCGCCGTTGCTGCGCGACCGCCCCTACGTCGTCACGATCCACGATCTCGTGCCGCTGGCCTATCCGGTCTACATGAATAGTCGCCAGATGCGCCTCTATTATCGGTTGGCCTGCGCCATCGCGCCGCGTGCCGAACGCATCCTGACCGACTCGCACCATTCGGCTGCCGATATTCACCGGCAGTTGGGGGTGCCGCGCGACCGTATCCGCGCGATCCCGCTCGCCGCCGATGAACGCTATCGGGCGTTACCTTCGGATGATCCGCGCGTTGTCGCCGTGCGCGCGCGCTTCGGGCTCGATGGGCCGATCATCTTTAACATCGCCGGCCTCGATGTGCGGAAGAACCAGACGGCGCTGATTCGCGCCTTCGGCCTGGCGCGCGAGCAGTTGCCCGTGGGGACACAACTGGTGATTGCCGGTGCCGCGCACAGCGGCCACCCCGACCGTTACCCGCCGCTCGCGCCGGTCGTGGCGGCGGCGGGAGTGGGCGATTGGACCGTCTTCACCGGGCGGATCAGCGATGACGAAAAGTTGGCGCTGCTCAACGCTGCCGATCTCTACGTCGATCCTTCGCTCTACGAAGGGTTTGGCATCTCGCCACTGGAAGCGATGCGCTGCGGCACCCCGGTGATCGCTTCCGATCGCTCCAGCCTGCCGGAGGTGGTGGGGGAGGGTGGCTTGCTGGTCGCGCCGACGCCTGAAAAGCTTGCGGCGGCGATCGTCGCAGTGCTGCAATCACCGCGAGAACTGGCGGCGCTCCGTCGTCGCGCGCTAGTACAGGCCGGTCGCTTCTCCTGGGCGCAGACCGCCCGGGAGACGGCGGCGGTGTACGCGGAAGTGGTGACGCAGGCACGGCGCAGCGCGCGGAAAACGGCGCGATGAAGAGGCGAGAGGCGATGCAGCGTTCCCGCTCTTGTGTTGTCATAACCAGGTATCGCCATCGGGGCCGCGGATGAAAGTGCTGCTCCTGCACAAGGCGCTGGTGAACGGCGCGTATCAGCAGAAGGCCGAGGCACTGGCGGCGATCCCCGGCGTCGAACTGACGGTGGTCGTGCCGCCGTCGTGGAGAGAAGCGCGCTCCGGGGTGCAGCCGCTCGAACGGGCGCACACGGCGGGGTACGAGCTGGTCGTCGCGCCGATCTGGTTCAACGGGCATCACCATGTCCATTGCTACCCGACGCTTGGGGCGATCGTGCGGCGGGTGCGCCCGGACATTTTCCATGTGGATGAAGAGCCCTTTAACCTGGCGACCGCCGAGGCGTTCTGGTATGCGCGTCGCGTCGGCGCGCGCGCACTCTTCGTGACCTGGGCGACCGTCTACCGCAACTATCCGCCGCCATTCAACCTCTTTGAGCGCTACATCCATCGCCATGCCGTCGCCGCGATCGCTGGGAATACCGATGCGCTCGATGTCTTGCGGCGGCGTGGCTACGACGGCCCGACGACGATCGTGCCGCTGGCGATCGATCCCGATCTCTACACCCCGCGCGAGTTCCCCACGGCGTTGGCGCGCACCGGCCCGTTCACGATCGGTTTCCTGGGTCGCCTGGTGCGCGAGAAGGGGGCGCATCTCCTCCTCGCGGCGGCGGCACAATTGTACGGCGACTGGCGTGTGCTGATCGTCGGCGGCGGGGTCGAGGAAGGGGCGCTGCGGACACAAGCGGCGCAGTTGGGGATCGCCGAGCGGGTCGAGTTCGTGCCCCAGGTGCCATCGAGCGAGGTCCCCGCCTGGCTCGCGCGCCTCGATGCGCTGGCGGTGCCTTCGTTGACCACCGCGACCTGGAAGGAGCAATTCGGGCGGGTGATCATCGAGGCGATGGCCGCGCGAGTGCCGGTCATCGGCTCCGACTCCGGGGAGATCCCGCGCGTGATCGGCGATGCCGGACTGGTAACGCCCGAAAATGATCCGGCAGCGCTGGCCGTGGCACTCCAGGGTTTGCTCGATGACGAACCTCGTCGCCGCACGCTAGCGGCGGCGGGTCGGGCACGCGCGTTGGCCGAGTTCACCTGGGCGGGTGTCGCGCAGCAGTACCACGAACTCTACGAGCAGATGTTGGGCTTGCCGCTACCGGGTTCATAAGGCCAGGCCACGCAGCGGGGAGCCACGATGTACGTTATGCTGTTGCTGAAGGAGTTGCTATGCCCAAGATTGACATCGACCTGCGACTGGCCCATCGCCTGCTGAGTCCCGGTCCGGTTGCGTTGCTCACCTCGCAGTATCGCGGTCAGCCTAACCTGATGACCGTGGCCTGGACCGCGCCGGTCTCGCTCAACCCGTCGCTGATCGGCGTGGCGATCCACCCGAGCCGCCTGACCCATGAGTTCGTGACGAAGTCGGAGCAGTTCGTGCTGAACGTGCCGCATCTGGAGATCATCACCGCGACCCATCGCTGCGGGATGATCTCGGGGCGCGATGGCGACAAGTTCGAGGCGGCGGGCTTAACTATGGAGCTCTCGACCGAGGTCGATCCTCCGCGCGTCGCCGAATGCCTGGCGCATATCGAATGCGCCATCGTGGAACGTGTGCGCCTCGGCGATCACGATTTTTTCGTCGGGCAGCCGCTGGCGATCTCCGCCGACGATGCGGCGTTCGATGGTTTCTGGAAAACCGAGGAAGAGACCGGGCAAATCTTGCATCATCTCGGCGCGGATCGCTACGCCGCGCTGGCGAGGAGCTATCGGGCGTCCTGACGGCGCGGGGTAATGCTTGCGTTGCCTACACCCGCCGCGCCCACGGGGCGAGATTCAGTTGGGAGACGGTCGGTAGATCCATACCCCAGGCCCCGGCGGGGAAGATGGCGAGGATACTCTTCTGGGCATCACCGGTGAGGGTCAGGAACTGGTCGGCGTAGAAGCTGTTCAGCAACTCGCGCGAGACGCCGTAGCGCTCGGCGAGCGTGCGGCGCAGTTCGCGGCGGCGCTCGTTGACAACGGCGAGTGCCGCCGGTAGCGCGGCCAATAACGCTTCGAGGGTGCGGTCCGCGAGGCGCTCCGTCGGGGCGAGGAGCAGGTGCGAGACAGGCGGGAAGCCGGTGAGGATGAACCAGGCCCGCCCGAGGTCGGAGATGACTCGATCGCCCGGCGCATCGAGCAGATGGAGCGCTTCGCCGCCGTCGCGGATCTCGATCGTCTGTCGCTCTGCGTCGCCGGCCGGTAACTCCTCGCCGTCGCGAACCCAGGCGGCGGCGGTGATCCCGTAAAACTTCAGCAATGTCGCGCGCACAAGCAGTTCCGTGGTGCGCGATGACCCGCCGAGATCGACGATCGGATCCTCGACCTCATCAAGGCGGCGGTCAGCGATCAAGATCGTCGCGGCGTCGTGGTGTCCGCCCGCGGCGAGATCGGGCAGGATCGTATAGTCGCGCTGTAGGTCGGCATATTCGGCCAGCGGTGTGAATCCTACAGCGCCGGGATTCTCCCGCATCGTCTGCGCCGTCAACCCGCCGATGGTGCGTACCGGCACCGGGAGGGTAACCCAGCCGAGTTCGAGCGCCAGCGCGAGGGGCGCGATCACGGGCGAATCGTCGAGGAGGAGTTCGAGCGGCGCTGTCGGTGTCACCATCAGCGTGTCGTCGTCGGGAGTGCGCCGGGTACCCGCGTGCCGGGTGTTCCCGCCGGATTGGGCGACGTAGTCGGCGTGGCGGCGTTGGTGGCGAGGAGGTCGCGGACCCAGCTCTGGATCTCGTTGTAGTTCCCCTGACCGGCGCGCGGCAGCAGGATCGAGGCCCCGCCACTGGAAGTCGCGCCGTAAAGGAGGCGGTTCGAGTCGATCACGCCGGAACTGATGGCGAACTTGCGATTGTTGCGGGCCTGTTCCTGCCCCCAGCCGAGGAGATCCCTCGCCTCGGTGAACGAAAAGCTCATCCTGATATGGCCTTCCAGCGCGTCGAGGATACCGAAGAGTTTGGGGATCGTCTCCACCGAGACGATCTGGTCTTTGACCGCGCTCATCAATAATTGCTGTCGCCGCGCCCGCCCGAAGTCGCTGCCATCTTCCGGGGCATGGCGCGAGCGGGCGAACGTGATCGCCGTCTCGCCGTTCATGTGCTGGATGCCGGCATCGAAGTGGACGGTGCGATAACTCGGATCGATATCGGCATCATCGTTGTTCGGATATTCTCTGTCGGTGAAGGCGCGCTCCACGTTGACATTGACCCCGCCGATCGCGTCGATGAAGCGGCGAAAGCCGACGAAATCGAGGCTGATCCAATAATCGAGCGGGATACCGAGCACCTGGGAGACGGCTTTCATCGCCATTTGGCCGCCCGCGTCGTGCTTGCTGTAAGGAATATTCATGTCGTTACGATCGACATTCCCCATGCCGACGGTGTAGGCCTCGTTGATGCGCCCCCAATACCCGCCACGCCCCTGGTATTGCGGGAGTTGGATCCAGAGGTCGCGCGGCACGCTGATCAGCGTGACCCCGCCGGTCTTGGGCTCGAAGCTCATCACCTGCAAGGTATCGGTCAGATAGCCGCCGTCGTGGCCCGGCCCACCGAACCCGATCAGCAGGACGTTAATCCGCTGATTCTCTTTGAGACGTTTAATGATCGGCGAGTTCCCATAGGGGAGCGGCGTGGCCGTCGGAGTGAGCACGGCGGTTGGCGCGACCGTTGGCGCTGGCGGGGTCGGTGTATTCGGATCGCTCGGGTCCTGCGTCGGCGCGGGTGCGGCGGGTGTCGGCGCAACGGTCGCTTGTGCGACGATCGGGACACCCGCGGTCGGTGTCTCCCCGAACTGTGTCTGCGGCGCGGTGTTATCGGGGCGGAAGGTGGTGTTGACGAAGCGATTGACGCGGTAGTTGGCGTAGAGGCCACCGATGAGCCCGACGACCAGCAGGGCGACAAGGGCGCCGAGCAGGATCTTCGTGCGTCGGCGCATGCCTTGCGAGGTGGGTTGTGTCGCGGTCGTCATCCAGTCCTTCTACATCGCTCGGCGCATCTGCATACCGGATGCGTCTATCTCGGGTAAGTGTGCGCGGCTGGCTGCGTTTTGACAAGGGAGCGGCTTGGCACCACTCGCGTCCCCATCAATAACGCCCAGGCGACATTTTTGGTCGCACACCTTCGCGGTCGTTAACGTCCCTGCTGCTGCAAGCGCGCCAACGCCTCGCGCGCCTCCTGATAACCCGGGTCGAGGGTCAGCGCACGTTCATACGCTGTGCGCGCCTCGGGATAACGCCCGAGTTGCTCCAAATTCGTACCAAGCCAGTATTGTAACACGGCGTTGTCGGGTCGCAGCGCGATCGCGCGCTCGAACTCCGGTTGCGCGTCGGTATATTTGCCTTGCCGGTACAGCGTCACACCGAGCCAATAGTTGATGAAGCGCGGCAGCTTCACCTTGGCGAGCCCTTGGCGCAGCGCCGTTTCCGCCCCGGCGTAATCGCCACGGGCGCTATAGACCAACGCCACCCCGATATAGCCCGATTCCCACTGTGGTCGCAGTTCGATCACTTTGCGGTAGCTAGCGAGCGCTTCGTTATCATCTTTGGGGCCGTTCAAGTACGCCGAGCCGAGGCACTCGTAGCCGAGCGGGGCACGCCCGTCGATCTGCACCGCCCGGCGACAATGCGCGATCGCGTTGGTGTAGTCGTTCTGTGCGGCGAGGGTCCAGCCATACCCGACATGGGCGTAGTCGTTGGTGTCGTCGGTGGTGCGAAGCGCGTGATCGAAGAAGTCGCGCGCCTTGGCATACTCGCCATCGTCGTAGGCGAGCCAGCCGAGTTCGGTCAGCGCATAGGGATAGTCGGGGTCGAGCTTCAGCGCCTGCTCCTGCCAGTAGCGTGCTTCCGCCGGGAGTTCCAGGTTGCGGTAGATGCCACCCTTGGCGTAATAGAGGGTAGGCCAGTTCGGGCGCTGGGCGATCATCCGGTCGAGCGGCTCGAATGCCGCATCGTACTGCTCGAGCGACTGCCGCAACTGGCTATCGAACCAGAGTGTCCAGATGCCGTTCGGGTCGAGGGCTTTGGCGCGATCGATCGCTTCCTGGGCGGCGCGCAGGCTAGCCTCGGGGTCGTTCGTGTCCGGGGGATACCGCAAGTAGGTATTGGCGACTGCTGCATACGCTTCAGCTTGCTGCGGGTTCGCGCGCACCGCTTGCTGCGCCGCGGCATAGGCGCGCTCGACCTGGTGTGTGTCGATCGCGGAGAAGGAGAGGTACGCCCAGGCGAGCGCGTCATTCGGCGCGAGTTTCGTCGCCTTGTCGAGGTATTCGATCTCCCCCGGCTCGTGGTTCCAGACCCACAGGGCCAACCCGAGCTGGCGATTCGCGCCCGCGCTATTCGGGTTGATCTGCAAGGCCGCGCGATAGCTGGCGATCGCGTCGGGGAACTTGCCATCCTGGAGCGCCCGATCCCCCGCGTCGATCTGCGCCTGCGCCGGGTCGGGCGTGTTTGTCGCAGTGGGGGAAACGCCAGCGCGCGCGGTTGCCGAACCAATCGCCGTGATGCCAACCGTGGGTGAACCGCCGATCACCGGAACTGTCGCCCCCGCGCCTGCCGTGGCCGTGCCGCCCTGCGCGGCGACCGTCGCGGTCGGCGCGACCGTGCTCCGCTGGTTGAGCAGCCAGACGCTACCCATCCCGAACAAGAGCAGCGCCAGCACGATGGCTGTCGCGAGGCCGATCCAGAGTGGGGCCTTGCTGCGCTGTGGCGTTGCTAGTACTGGGGCGGCGAGCGGTCGTGGCTGTGCGACCGGATATGGCGTTGCGTATTGGTTCGCCTGTGGCAACGGCGGTGCTACGTTCTGTTGCGTCGAGTAGGGATCATGTGTCGGTGTTGCCCCACCGGCGACGGCGGTCAACTCGTTGCCGGTCACCAGTGCGGTAACGAGCGGCGAAACCGGCGACGAGCTATCGCGCGGCGGCGATGGGGCGGCGGATGGCGGTGGCGGCGTAAGACTTGGCAACGGCGGCAACGTATTCGCCGTCACCGGACCATCGGGTCGCACGATCGCCCCGATCACGGTTTGGTCGCCGCTCGGCAGCGGCGGTAACGCGCCGGGTTGCGTCCCCTTGAGTTGTTCGCGTTGTACATCGATGATCAACGTCCTGGCCCCGCGATCGAGCGCGTCGAAGGCCGGTGCCGCGCCGGGTGCTACGCCCTGGGCGATCGCCGCATCGAGGGCATCGGCGAATGCCGCACCGGTTTGGTAGCGCCCCTCGGGATAACGCGCCAGCGCTTTCAGGACCACCGTGCTGAGGGCGGGTGAGAGCGCGGGATTACGACGGCGCGGATCGGGGATTTTGCCGGTGACATGACCGTTGAGGACGTCGAACGCATTCCCGCCATATGGCGGGACACCGGTCAGCATCTCGTAGAGGACGATCCCGAGGGCGTAGATGTCGGCGCGCCCGTCGAGGGTCTGGCCGAGCGCCTGCTCGGGGGCGATATACTCCGGTGTGCCGACGGTCAGGCCGGTCTCGGTCAGGCGTGTGCCGGTATCGCCGACCAGTGCCTTGACGATCCCGAAGTCGGCCAGGACCACGCGCTCGCCATCGAGGAAAATATTGGCCGGTTTGACATCGCGGTGGAGAAAACCCTGATCATGGGCGAAATCGAGCGCCAGCCCGATCTGTCGGATGACCACAGCGGCATCGTTGAGCGCGAGTGGCCGCCCGAGGCGGCGGGCGAGCGAGCCACCGGGCAGGAGTTCCATCACCAGATACGGCCCGTCGGTCGTCTCCCCGGCGGTGTAGATCATCACGATGTTGGGGTGCCGCAACCGGGCGACCGCGAGCGCCTCACGCCGGAAACGCGCACGCAAAACCGGGTCCTGGCCCTCTTTCGTGGTCAGCACCTTGACGGCGACCTCGCGCCCTAACGCCGTATCGTAACCGTGATAGACCGTGGCCGATCCGCCGCGCCCGAGGACGCCGCGAATCTCATATGGCCCGATCTGCCTGGTCTCGCCGCTACTCATGGTGTCCTATTCGGGTCGTGGGTCGTGGGTCGTGCGTCGTGGGCGACGGATGGGAACAGGAGTCGCGGAGACCAGGAGGGGGCGGGGAGAGTGACGAATGACGAATGACGAATGACGAATAAATGCGCCTTCTCCCGTCGTGCTCCGTGCCTGCGTGTCTCCTGTTTCGTTCCTTCTCACGACTTACGACCTACGACTCGCCACTAGCGCACAATATCTTTGCGGCGCTGGAAGATGGCGACCAGCGCGAGGGAGATGACGATGAAGAACCCCAGGATGAAAAGGTAGACGGGCGGGATGAAGTTGAAATCCGCCCCGACCTGGGCCTGATAGAACAGGGCACCGCCGCGGCTGATGATATTCGGGTTGTTCGACTGCTGCGTGAATTGCGCGATCTGCTGCGCCGTAAAACCTTGCAACTCTACCGGTTGTGTCGGCACGTTGTCGATCCGCAGGGTCGAGCCGAGCGAGCGCCAGGTCCATTTCGTGACCATCAGTTGCGAGATCCCGCGCACGACGATGTTGCCGCCCGTGCTGATCAGCGGACCACCGAAGATGATCTGCGGGATCAGGACGAGGGGAACCAGGATGCTGGCCCGGTCGGGGTTGGGGGCGACCGCCGAGATGACGAGCCCCATCGCGATCCCCGCGATCGATCCCGCGACCAGCGAGATATAGAGGAGCGGCATCCGCAAGATCCCCGCGCCGGTGAGGAGGAACGGGATCAGCAGGAGGATGTTTTGTAGGATGCTGATCCCGAGCAGGACGACGAATTTGGAGGCGATATACGGCCCGATCTGCAAGTTGATCCGGCGCTCCCGCGCGTACATCGCTGCTTCTTTGACGATCTCTCGCGCCGCGTTCGAGGTGCCGAACCAGACCGCGACCATCGCGAGCAGGAAGGCCAGGGTGCGCGCCTTGCTCCAGTCGCCCACGAACGACTCTGTGCTGAAGAGATCGCCCCGGAAGGCCAGCGTGATCAGCAGGGCGATCAGCGGAGCCTGCACGAGCAGGAGGGTGAGCAAATTGGTGCGGTCGCGCGTCACCGTCTCCAGGTATCGGCGCGTCAGGATGCCGAACTGGCGCACGGCGGAATCGCGTCGCGCCGTCGGTGGCCGGGACTGGGCGGTAGTGCTGACCGCCTGGTTCGCGTTGGCCGTCCCCGCGGCACCATTGAGGCCGATCCCCGCCGCCGTCAAACGCGCGACGACATGCTGCTGGAACTGCGCCGTTGCCGCGAAGCGCCGGGGCCAGATCTCCATCGATTGTTCGGATTCGATCGTGGTGTAGATGTCGGCGAATTTCTCCGCGCCGAAATAGGTGAGCGCTTCCTTCGGCGGTCCATAGTAGGATAAGTATCCCCCCGGTGCCAGGAAGGCGATGTTGTCGCAGAGATCGACGTTCTGCGTAGCGTGGGTGATCAGCACCACGGTCCGCCCCTGATCGGCCAGTTTCCGCAAGAGCTGCATCATCCGCCCTTCCAGGCCCGGATCGAGGCCGCTCGTCGGCTCGTCGAGGAAGAAGAGCGTCGGCTTGGAGATCAGCTCGGCCCCGATCGACACGCGCTTGCGCTGCCCGCCGGAGAGGTTCTTGATCGGCACATCGCGCCGCGCGGTCAGCCCCAGGTCGTCCATCACCTCCTCGACGCGCGCCTTGACCTCGGCCTCGGCGGTGTCGGGTGGCAGGCGTAGCTTGGCGGCATAATAGAGCGCATGTTCCACCGGCAACTCGGTCGGCACGATGTCGTCCTGCGGGACATAGCCGATCGCGCTGCGGTAGGCATCCATGCGGCTGTAGTAGTTGGCCCCGTTGTAGCGCACTTCGCCGCCGTTGGCCGGGCGCACGCCGCTCAGCGCGTCGAGCAGCGTCGATTTGCCCGCCCCCGAGCCGCCGACGATGCAGACAAACTCGCGCGGGAGGATCGAGAAGGTCAGGTCGTTGAGCAGCACTTTGCCCTTGGCGACCGTCTTGGAGAGATGCAGACAATCGATACGGACGGTCCCATCCTCGGTCCCCTTGATCAGTTGGCCGTTCTGGTAGACGAGGTGATGGGTGCCGAAGGCGATCGTCGCCCCGGATGCGATCGTCGTCGAGCCGCGCAACTGCTGCCCGTTGACGAAGGTGCCATTGGTGCTGTTGAGATCGGTGATCTGCACCGTGCCGTCTTGTCGGAGTTCGAGGCGGGCGTGGTAGCGGGAGATCTGCGGATTGTCGATCGTCAGGCTATTGCCCGGATCGCGCCCGATCGTCACCACCGGTTGTGCGCGCAGGTCGAGGATGTCGGGAATCACACCGGTCGGCGCGGCCTGCTCCAGCGAGACCCCGATCATCGTCCCGGCGTGCTGCTCATCACGCCCGGCGATGTGATCGCTCAACTCCACAATCAGGGTGAAGTCGCCGATTTGGATCAGGTCGCCATCGCGGAGTTCGGCGCGGCCGATCCGTTGCCCGTTGACGAAGGTGCCGTTGGTGCTGCCAGGATCGTTCAGCACCCAGCCGACATTCGGTCCCAGTCGCTCGATCGTCGCGTGCACGCGTGAGGCTCGCGCATCGGCGGTCACGATATCGTTATTGATCCCCCGACCGATCGTCAAATGCACGCCGAGCGGGTAGATCCGCCCTTTCTGATCGCTGGAGACCACGCAGAGGCGCGGCCCTGTGACCGCGACCGACTCTCCCGTTTGCCCCGGACCTGATGCCTGCATTGAAAAAACTCCACCGATTGTGTGCCAACATGAATCGCTACGAATTCGGATTCTTTTGCGTGGATGGTGGCCTCACGATCGGTACGATCACCCGATCGTGGGGCCACCAGGGAAGGCGCTCCGGCCAAACGCCAGCAGTCGCCGGTTCGCTCAGCGCCGGGGGATGATCTGGGTCGGCAGGTCGCCCTCGTCCTCGTTCGATGGCGCGCCGACCATCCGGTCACCTTGCGGCACGCCGCCGAATGCGGGTGGCGGTGGCGGTGCCGGGATCCCCATCCCCTTCGTGTCGTCGTCATCGAACTTGACGGCGGCGGGCGGCGGCGGCGGCGAGAAGAGCGGCGGCGGCGGGGTGGCACGATCGACGGCAACGCCGACCATCGTCTTCTCATTGTCGTCTGATGCCACGCCGACGCCCGGCATCGCCCCGATGACGGTACGCTCGCCGGTATCCTCGACGATCGGTGCCGGGGTTGTCCGTGTCGGTGGCGGCGGGGTCGGCGAGTCAGCGTCGTGCCTGCCCATCATCTGTGTCGCGTCGGTGTTCTGCTGCAATGGCTGCGTCAGCGGGCGAGCGGGCTGCGCCGAACTGACGCCGGCCGCACGATTCTGGAATGAGAAGACCGTTTTACCGATGAAGACAACATCGCGATGCGTTAGTTGCTGCGGGTTACCCGGTTCGAGCGCCTGATCGTTGATGACGACCGGATTCGAACTCCCGAGGTCGATCAGCGTATAGCGGCTCCCCTGGCTTTTCAGTACGGCGTGGTAGCGGGAGACCATCGGATCGTTCAAAACGAGATCATTATCGGCTCCGCGCCCGATGGTGAGTTGGGTGTTGTCGAGATCGAAACGTCGCCCGATATCCTCGCCGCGTTGGACAATCAAGAAGGCATCCATTACTTCGTCCCCCCTACATGGTCTTGTTGTACCAAGCGTACGCCGCACAGGTGAATCTTCGCACCCCCTGGCGGTCGTCGTTCTGCCGCTGCCTTATTGTACGTCTGTGCCGCCGCGGCAGTTTCTCAGGAGCGTTGTCGGCTGGCAAATCCTCGATGTCCGGTTCATGGTGCCACCGCCACCGTGTAGCGGGTGAATTGCGCCACGAATCCCGGTCGCGCGAACGTCGTCGCCAGCAACCCCACCCGACCGATGCCAGCCGCCGGCGCGGTGGCACCGAGCAGCGTCTGCCCATTGATCGCCGGGGTGATCTGCGCCCCGCTCGTCTTGAGCCGCAATGTATTCGGTCCGTTGGCGTCGATCGCCGCGCTCTTCGTCCAACCGATCAGCGTCGCCCAACCGCCCCGTTGGTAGCGGGCAAGCTGATAATACCCGTCGGTGGTGATCGCGAAGAGGTAATACTCGTCGCCGCTCGTCTGCCAAAAGACGAGCCCGGCTGCCCCTTCCCCGGTCTGAGCCTGGAGGGTCGCCTCGATCGTGGCATCCCCGTAGTTCGCGCCGTAGGTCGCCCAGGTCGCGCGCTTGGCGGCATTCGGGCTGAGCGTGTAGCTGCCGCCCGTGTACGCGCCCTCACCGCTGTTGGGCAGCCCGCTTGTCGCCTCGGTGAACGGGTCGGTGAAGGCCGCCCCGCGCATGACATCCGGCACTTGCAGCGGTGTGCGCGCCGCATCGACCGGCCCAAGCGCCAGTCGCCCGGTTCCGGTCTTGCTCTCGGGTCCGGGGGTATCGACATCCTTCGCATTCTTGGTGAGGAAGGCTTGCACCTGGTCGGCCGTCGCCCCTTGCTGCGCGCTGAAGACGAGCGCGGCAGCGCCGCTGACGTGCGGTGTCGAGGCGGAGGTCCCCAGGAAGGGCCGACCCGCGTAGGCGGTCGTCGTGACGCGCGCCGGGCCGCTGATATCCGGCTTCTGCCTGCCGTCGAGGGTTGGCCCTTGGGAGCTATAGACTTCTAACTTGTCATCGCGCACATTCGTTGCGCCGACGGTAAACGCGCCGCGCGCATCGCCCGGGGCCGAGATACTGGTCAGCGGCGTGCTCCCCCCCGCGACTTTTTCAAGCGGGGTGTCTTTCCCGAAGAGGTCGAGGCGTACGGCACGTTGCTCGCCGTTCGCCTCGATGACGGCGTAATAGTTCGTGTTCTTCTTTCCGGCGAAGGAGATCCGCTCGTACGGCGTCTTGGTCGGCTGCACATTCTCCGACTTTGCAACGCGGGTGCCGCGCTCATCTTCGAGATAGATGTTGTAATCGACCCCTTGATCGTTCCAGGCATCCCAGATCAGGTAGAGCAGGATTTCGCCGTCGGTGCCGCCAACGTGCAGCCGGGGCTTGCCGGGGGCGAACTGATGCCGCCCATTGCCGTCGGGGGCGAAGGTGGCGGTGTAGTGGGTATCCCCCTCGTTTCCCGCCGACTTGACAGGCAGCACACCTTTCGAGCGCGCATAATCGATCTGCATCTGGGTGAAGCCGTTGCCGTCGCCGCGCGTGTCGTGCCAGCCGAACGACATCTGGATAACCTGGACTTTGGCTTCGTCGGTCAGGTAGCGCAAGGCCCGCGCGTAATCGGCCTGCGTGTCGAATGGGCAGAGGATCAGTTCGGCATCGGGGGCCATCGCATGCACGATCTCGGCGACCGCCGTACCGTGGACTTCTTCGGTGCCGCTGCCGGTGCTGAAAGAGCGGAACCCGACCCGCTGCGGCAGTGCTGTGCCGAGCAACGACTCGTACCCTTTGAAGCCGACATCGATGATCCCGATCTTGATCCCTTTGCCGGTGATCCCGGCGGTGTGCCAGCTTTCCGCCCCGGCGAGTGTGATCCCCTCTGCCGCCGCCGCCGCGATTAGCGGTTGGGCCTCATCGAGCGACATCCCTGGCGGAAAGGACAGGCCCTCGGTTTGCGCCCGCCGCGTGACCTGGACCTCGCGCACCGTGCTGAAGCTTGCTAATTCCTGGATGATATTGTTGCTGTTGTTGGGATTATTTGGATTATTGCTGGCGACGTAGCTGGCGAGGAGATCGAGCGGCAGGATCACATCGACCATATTGTCGACCACGCTGCCGACCCGCCCGCCGATCCCCTTGACCTTATCGACAATCGGCTGCGTATTCGTATCGGAGAGGATGAGCGTCAGCCGTAGCTCGTTGTTGTTACCGAGTAACCCCGCGTCGCGAGCTTGTTGCTCGGCGGCCTGTCGCCCCTCACGGCGGTAAGTGGCCGCCACATCGAGCAGTACCGAATCGATCTTGACATCGGTGGCATTTGCGGGCGGCCTGCCAGGGGTGCCAATGGCTATCGGTGTCCCCGATCTGGCGGTCGGGGTGGCGGGCGGTGGTGTTGGTGTCGCGCTACCGGCACACGCCGCCAGTAATTGGAGGAGCAGTATCGTTATCCCGAATCCGGCAACGCGTTTTGCGCGGGCTGACATTTTGGACACTCATACCTTACTGGATGTACGCATCATATGCCGTGCCGGTTGAGCCGCTGCGGGTTATCGCTCACCGATTTGCGATCGTTGTTTCGGCTGGTGGGATAAACCGATTCTGGTTCCTTATCGTTGTTCTGGTGCAGCCATTATCTGCGCGCAATTCGTACGGTAGTTACTCCCCACCGCGCGTACGCCGCTCATCGCTCCCCCATTCCACGCCGATTCGGCCTCCTGGCGCCGGGGGCTGTGCCGGTTTTGGTTCGAGTTGTTCCGTGATCCCGGTGATCAGCAACGTTTGCGTGACGTTGAGCGCCCGGTTACTGCGGTCAAATCTGACCTCATTCGATTCGGTGGTTGCCGTACGCATATTGTCTTCCTGCCGTACCTGGATCACGAACAGATCTTCTTGTTGATTTCCGGCGGGGAGATCGAATTCCATCGTGAAGACGCCGCCTTCTTTGAACGGGCCGGGCAACGGATTCGCGGGTGAAGCGGTGATCTTCACCTGGGCTCGCGGCTCGGC
>DATCMP010000635.1:0-11173 GCA_036563365.1 Thermomicrobiales bacterium | reverse complement strand
ATGAGACGATCGTTTTGCGGGATCGTTCGATCGAGTCGGTCGAACGATCGTCCACGCCGCGTCCGCTCGTTGCGATGCCGACCACACCGGAAGAAGGGGTGACCGATCAGCTTGCGGCGGCGGAGCTCGAAAGCCCGCAGGCGGTGCAGGATATCGCTCGCGAAGCGACTTCGACCGGCACAGAGACGGCGCCTTCAACGCAGGCAAGCGCCGCGCAGCCCGACGTGAACCCAACCCCCTCACCAACAGCCCAAAACGAGACGAAACCTGTAGTAACCGCAGCGCCTGCCGCGCAGCCCGCGGAAACTGCGGGCGGCCAGGAGGAAGCTCCCGCTATCTCGAGTGGGCAGGTGGCGCCGATCGACGGCGTATGCCCGGCTACCCATCCGATCAAAGGGAATAAGGGCAGCATGGGGGCGCTGATCTATCACAACCGCGACAGTGCTAGCTATGACCGCACAAATCCCGAGGTCTGCTTCGCGACTGAGCAGGATGCCGAAGCCGCCGGTTACCGCGCGCCGCGCGGTTAACGGACCTTGGCGCGGGCGGGAACCGGGGTTGCAACGTCGTTGTCGCGCGGCGTTGGCGTCGTATGAGGTATCGGGCTAACCGCCCTCACGCCCGCCTTTGTGATGGGGACGGGATGAGTAGCTGGACCTTTCTGACGAATCACGCCCAGGTGTTGCTGGCGATCGCTGCGGATGATCGCGCGACGGCGAAGGAGATCGCCGCAGTTGTCGGGGTGACCGAGCGGGCGGTCCAGCGCATCATCGATGATCTCGTAACCGAGGGTTACATCAGTCGTTTTCGGGAAGGCCGGAAGAATCGCTACGAGATACAGGTCGCCCAAGGGCTGCGTCATCCCGCGCAACGCGGCTGCACGATCCGCGAGTTCCTGCTTGCCCTCGCGGTCGAAAAAGATTGACCGTATCCGCGGTCGGCGCGAGTGGCGGGTAGAGCGAGGGGTTAGTCCCCGGCAGTAGGGGCATCCAAAATTGTCACGGTTCGGGCTCCACGAGCACGATCGGCTTGTCGGCTGTAATCGGGCCGGTAGATCCGCTGAGCGGCGCAATTGACGCCGCTCAGCGGTCATATTGGATCAAGGTCAGCGCGTTGCGCTCGCTACGGCAGCGACCCGATACGCCACGCAATAGCCCCATTGACCCCGGTGATCCAATACGCCATGCCTTACACTCACCGCCCCCGATGATAACGGTACGCCACGCCTTGCGCTCGCCACGACCATCTGTTCGCCAATCTGTTTTTGAGAACCGCGTGCGGCCTGCCCCTGCGGGTGATGGCGCACGCTCGCCCGGCTATGGTGAACCGACCGATCAGCGTCAGTTATCGTAGCGCTATCGTAGCGCTATCGTAGCGCTGTAGTACGAAGATGCCTCGACCTCGGCCTAACTCCCCTGCCCCTCATCGGCTTTTGCCGCTCACGCCGTACGTCGCGAGTTACTGCCTCTCGTTTCGCTTGGCGATCAGCCGCGGACTATGGTGGATAAGTAGAATCAAGAACCGCTCCACGAACGTTGATTGGTGGTGCGGACCTATCTCCCACCCGGTACTGTCCAGGTTTGACCTGTGGCGAGCGACTATGAGGGGCGCGTAACGACCGAATAGCGAAGGGGAGGAACGGCAGGAAGGAAACGGTAATGCACAAGGGGACACTATTTAACGGCAACATTTTCTCGTTGCGAGTGATGATTTGGTGATAATTGGAGGAAACGCGATCATGCACATGCTCAAGGGGCGAGCAAAATCATTCGGAGTCAGGTCGTTGCACCTGGCGCTGTTGCTGTTGGCGCTGACCGTGACGCTGGCGAGTTGTTCGCTCACCAATAGCCCGCCACCAACGGCGAAAGCGCCGACCCCCGGCGTGCCGACCGTGCCGACGCAGGCCGTCGTCAGCGGCACGGCCATCGCCGTGCCGACCCTCGTCGCGGGCGGCGGTGCGAGTGGCACGCCGGGCAGCGTCACTTTGCCGCCGAACTTGCCGGTGCCGACCGGCGATCAGGTCAAGATCGACTCCAAACTCCTCGACATCGCGGCGATTTATCAGCAGCAGGGCCGCCCCGCCGCCGAGCAGGCGGCGCGCGACTATGGCCTGCTGAATTCGGCCAACGAGGTGCTGCTGACGCTCGTCCTCGCCGATCAGAATACCGCACCGGTTGAGGCGAAGATCACCGAACTCGGCGGTCGCGTCGTGGCGAGCTATGAGAATGTCATCGAGATGGCGATCTCCCTCGAAGCGGTCTCGGTCGCGGCGCAGAATAATCCGGTCGCGCAACTCGCCGCATTCGGCTCCGTCCAGCAGATCAAGATCACCCGTCGGATGGGCGTCACACGCCCCTATGCACCGGGGATGACGACCGATATCCTCCGCGCGCAGCTGGCCCCGGTCGTCAGCGAGGGGGTGAAGGTGATCGGTGCCGACCAGTGGCACGCGGCGGGCCTCAAGGGCAGAGGGGTGAAGATCGGGATCATCGATCTCGGCTTCGCCGGTTACGAGCAGTTGCTCGGACAGGAACTCCCCGCAACCGTGCAGGCGCGCTCCTTCGCCTCTACGAAAGATATCACCGGCGGTGGTGAGGTCCACGGGACGGCCTGTGCCGAGATCGTCCACGCGGTGGCCCCCGACGCCGAGATCTTCATCGCGAACATCGACAGCACTGCCGGGATGGGGCAGGCGACCAACTGGATGATCTCGCAGGGGGTCACGATTATTTCGGCGTCGTTCGGTTCGCAGGGGACGACGCGCGGCGATGGCACCGGTGTCTCGGCGAAGGTCGTCGACAATGCGCGCGCGAAAGGTGTCCTCTTCGTTGTGGCCGCCGGGAACGAGGGCGACGAGCATTACGCCTCGACCTACACCGACACCGATGGCAATGGCTGGCATGAGTTTGCCCCCGGCAAAGAGTTCCTGAAGATCAGCGTCGGCAGCGCGCTCGATGTGCGGATGCGCTGGGATGCCTGGACCGGTACGCCGGTCAACCTCGACCTCTACCTCTTCAGCGCCGATGGCAAGCAGTATCTCGACTCCTCGCGCAACGTGCAGGTCGCCGGTGCCTCGGTCGATCCGGTTGAGACGCTGATCTTCCCGCTCGATCGGCAATTCCAGCGGCAGACCTACCAGCTGCGTATCCGCGCCGTCGGTGCGGTAAGCCCGGTCAAGCTCGAACTTTTTGTCGCCAACAGCGAGACGCAACTCTTCACGCCCGCCGGGAGTCTCTCGACGCCGGGCGACTCGAAGGGTGCCTTGACCGTCGGCGCGACGAACTACAAAGACACGACGCTGGAAGATTTCAGCAGCCAGGGGCCGACAGCCGATAACCGCGTGAAGCCGGATATCACCGCGCCGGATCGCGTCTCGACCGCTTCGTATAAGAAAGAGAACCCGAGCGATCCGTCGTTCCCCGGCACCTCGGCGGCGACGCCGCACGTCGCTGGCGCGGCGGCGCTCGTCTCCGGTCGTCTCAGCACGACCAATCCCGATACGATCCAGCAGTTCTTGACGCAGCGCACGCAGGATATCGAAGACCCCGGTCTTGATCCGAAGTCTGGCGCCGGTGATCTCCGCCTCGGCGCACCGCCAGCGGGCCAGGCCGGTACCGTCCCGAGCGCATCACCACGTCCCACGGCGGCCCCTTCAGCGCGCCCCTCCGCGCGCCCTTCGGCCCTGCCGAGCGCCGCGCCGAATGCCACCGGCGCGAAGCTGGCAGTCGATCCCGGCTCCGGTCCTGCCGGTACCAAGTTCGCCATCACCGGCACCGGTTTCCCGGCGAGCAGCAAGCTCCCAGTCGTGATCGTCGATAGCGCTGGCAAAACCCTGGTTAACGCGACGGTCAACGTCCGCGCCGACGGGTCGATCAATGCGACCTATGATTCGACCGGTGATCCCAACGGGCAGTACACGGTCGCGGTTGGCGATAGCGCCGGGAACGTTCTCGCCACGGCGACTTACATCGTCGGCACCGGTGGGGCTTCCTCCTCGACGCGCCCGAGCGCGGCACCCTCCGTGCGCCCGAGCGCCGCGCCCTCGGCACGCCCGAGTACCGCACCGACTGTCCCGCCCTCCGCCGCGCCGCAGACCGGCAGCACCGGCGAGCCGGTAGTCGCGGTCTCGCCGAACAATGCGCCCGCAGGCACGAAGTTCGGTATCGCGGGGGCCGGGTTCACACCGGGGACATCGCTCCTGGTGGGGGTCTTCGACTCCGCGAACAAGGCGGTCGCCAGTGGTCGCACGACGAGCTCGGGGAGTGGCACCGTCCAACTCACCCTCGACTCGGCGAGCTATCCCGCCGGTGAATACGTGGTCGCCATCTTCACCAGCGACGGTCAGACGCTCCTTTCGGCTGCGGTCTTTGCCATCCGCTAACAGGCGGCAAACTTGCTCGGAGGGTGCGCGATGGTTTGTGCCATCGCGCACCCTTTTTCCGTTCTGCTGTATCATCGCCGCAGTCGGAGGAGGGTGGAGATGGCGGCAAAGCGGATCACAACGCCGGGGGCGCGGGCGACGCGCGAACTGCGTGTGCTGAATGCCGTGACCGAGACGTTGAGCGGCGCGAGCGATGTCGGGGCCGCCTTGCAGCGGGCGTTGGAACTCGTCGCGGAGTTGCTCGATCTGCGAACCGGATGGGTATGGCTGCTCGATCCCGAGACCGGTCAGTATTACAACGCCGTCGCGCGTCATTTGCCGCCGTATCTGCGCGAGCCGGTGCGGATGACCGGCGACTACTGCTGGTGCCTCGAAGCCTTCGCCGATGGCAAACTGACCCCGCAGAATATCGATGTGATCGAGTGTAGCCGCCTGCGCCCCGCCGTCCGCGCGCAATCAACCGCGCTGACGGAAGGATTGAGCTATCACGCCAGTATCCCGCTCACCTTCGGCGATCTGCCGCTGGGGGTGATGAATATCGCCGCACCGTCGTGGCGCGAGCTGACCGCCGAAGAGCTCCGCCTGCTGACGACGATCGCCCGCCAACTCGGGATCGCGCTCGAACGGGCGCGGCTCGCGGCGGAGAGTGCCCGCCTGGCACGGGTCGAAGAGCGCACGCGGATCGCGCGCGAGATTCACGACACCCTGGCGCAGGGGCTCACCGCGATCGCCCTCGATCTCGAAGGGGGGCTGCATCACCTGGACGGCGATCCGGCGCGGGCGCGGGGGCGTCTGGAACGCGCATTGACCACCACCCGCGCTAGCCTGGAGGAGGCGCGACGCTCGGTGCAGGATCTCCGCACCTTGCCGTTGGTCGGCACGCCGTTGCCGCAAGCACTGGCCGCCCTCGCCCGCGCCTTCACCTCCGAGCATGGCGTGCGCGTGAAGGTGCGTACGCGCGGGGCCGATGTGGCTTCGTTGCCATTGCGGGTCGAAGCGGAGTTGTACCGGATCGCGCAAGAGGCGCTGACCAATGTGCTGCGCCATGCGGCGGCGACCGAGGTGTTGATCACGCTGCGGGTCGATCCGCGTGGGATCACGCTCGCCATCCGCGATGATGGTGTCGGTTTTGTTCCGGCGGCGGTGCGGCGCGAAACGCGCGATGGCGGCTTCGGCCTCACTGGGATGCGCGAGCGCGCCCGCTTGCTCGGCGGGCAGTTGCGGATCGCGAGCCGCCTCACACATGGGACGACGGTGCGCGCCTTGCTGCCGTTGCCCGCGGAGTTATTGCAATGAGCGGCGTTCCGTTGCACCTGCTTCGATTGAGCGGCTGCGGACGAGGAAGGTGAGAATGATCAAGATTCTGGTCGTGGACGACCATCCGATCGTGCGGCAGGGGCTTGTCGGCGTGTTGGAAGATGAGGTCGGCTTCACCGTCGTCGGCGCGGCCTCTTCCGCCGAGGAGGCGCTGACGTTCGTCGCGCGCATCGGCCCCGATCTGATCCTCCTCGACCTCGAACTTCCCGGTATGGACGGGATCGTCGCCTTACCGCGACTCCTCGAAGCTAGCCCCGCGAGCAGGATCATCGTGTTTACCGCCTATGAGACGGACGAACGGGTCTTCGGGGCGATCCGTGCCGGGGCGAAAGGGTATTTGCTGAAGGGTGCCTCGACCGAGGAGATCTCCCGCGCGATCCGCGCCGTCCATGCAGGCGGCTCGCACCTGGAGCCGCGCGTCGCGGCGCGTGTCCTCTCCGAATTGCACACGCCACGTCGTTCGAGTAATACGCTGAGTGAGCGCGAGAGCGAGGTCTTGCGCCTCGTCGCCGATGGCCTGTCGAACAAAGAGATCGGGCGTGCGCTGACGATCTCCGAGCGCACCGCGCGTTTCCACGTCACCTCCATCCTCAATAAGCTCGGGGCGAGCACGCGCGCTCAGGCGGTCGCGGTGGCTGGGCAACGTGGGCTGCTTTAACGTGTGATCCCGCACGATTGGCGAGCGGGCTAACCGGCGCTACTAGCGGAAGACAAGGTCAACCGCAATCGTGACCGCTGGCAACGCCGCCGAATCGAGAGCTTGCCCCCGTTGCGCGATGGCGATTTGTTGATACCGCCCATCGCGCGGCTCGCTGTAGCGGGCGATCGTCTGCGCGGTGACATCGACCAGCCATGACTCGGGGATACCGGCGGCGGCGTAGCGTGGGAGCTTCCGGTTGCGATCGTAGTCGATCGAGGAATCGGCCACTTCGATCAGCACGATGACATCGGTCGCACTTGGCACCTCGCCGCCATAGTTTTGGTCGCGGATAATTGCCAGGTCCGATTGTGGCTCGCTGTCATCGTTCAGGCGAATCGGGTTCTGCACATCGACGATATAGCCCTCGCCGACCTGTGTAACGACGAGACGCGTGAGTTGTCGCACGATCGCGGCGTGGTCCCCACCGATCGCGGGCATTTCGATAATCTCCCCATCCAATAGCTCGATGCGGTCGTCTTCATGGAAGAAGCCGAGCTTCCCCAAATTTTCATATTCCGCCACCGTGAACCGTTTGGGGGTCGGTTGGGCAACCATCGCTCTCCCTCCACTCTCCATATCGTGCGGGCTATCGATCAGTCTGCCCCTGCACCCGACGGAATCGGGTGCAGGAGTGAGGGGCTTTACCCGCGATGTGCCGGATTGTGCCAGGCGCCGTCGTTTGCAACATGGATGACGATGTCGTCGTCGCCGCGAAAATCACCAGCTGGCGCGGGAATGACGTTGAGGACGTTGACCATCTGGCCCAGGCGCTCGGCCTGGTGGCGGGTCATCTCGACCAGCGTCTCGAAGAGTTGCCCTGTTTGGTCATTCGCGGCGTGACGGGTGGCGATCGGTTCATTGTCGTTGACGGCCAATGCCCCGCGATGTGTCACCAGGAATAGCGGTAACGGCTCGGACTTCTCCATCGTCATACTTCCTTTTGTGCCGCTGTCATCCTGACAGCCGTCTGCATCTGATTGTACCGTACCGTCGCGAATCACCGTGTCGCTACCCCCCCGCTACGGTGGTGCGATGTCAAACGGGTAGGTGCTCGTGCTACCCATTCGCCCGATGCCGCAGTCTGCTCCGCACGCTACGCTTGATCGTAGATGGGCGTGTGTCGTCCGCCGTAGGGAGTGATGAGGGCAAAGGGTCGAAGAAGATGGACAGGCGCGGATTCTACTGGTTAATCGATGGGGCACTCGCCGGATGCGGCCGTCCTGGTTCTTGGTCGCGCCGTGATGGCGAAGGGACAGACCTCGCAGCGGCTACGGCGGCGCTCGATGCTGATCTGCGTTGGTTGCGCGAGCAAGGTGTCGGCGCGGTGCTGACATTGACCGAGACGCCGCTTATCCCCGGTGCGCTGTCCCGACATGGCCTGGCTGAATTGCACCTGCCGGTCGATGATCTGACGCCACCGAGCCCGTCGCAACTCGATGCGGCACTCGATTTCATTGACGAGCAGCGGGCACGTGGCGAGGGTGTCGTCGTCCATTGCCTCGTGGGGCAGGGGCGCACCGGCACGGTCCTCGCCGCCTATCTCATCCGCGGCGGGCTCTCCGTGGAGGCCGCCTTGCGCGAATTGCGTACCGTTTGCCCGGATGCCGTCGGTAGCCCCGCGCAAGAAACGGCGCTCCATACTTTTGCTGATCGGCGCGATTGGTTGATCTGACTCGTTGAGCTGGTGGTAGAGCGTGGTAGATCCTGATCCGTTTGCTCGTCCAGGCCGTTAGCCCTTGTCGCCGAAAGCCGCGCGCCGCTTGCCGCGCGCCGACGGTCGCTTGCGAGGCGCGCGTCCTCCTGTAGAATGGCCCTCGGCGGTGGCGCGAGCGATGCCGCGTCGTACCGGTCGATACGAGGAGGGGCGCAGCGATGGTGGAAGGCGATACTCTGGGGAAACGGGCGCTGGTGCCGGAAGATTTGCTGGCCCTGCGGATCATCACCGACGCGCAAATATCGCCCGATGGGCAACTCGTCGCTTATGTCGTCAAGACGGCCGATCTCGAGCGCAACGAATACGACAGCGCGATCTATCTCGCGCCGACCGTCGGCGGTGATTCACGCCGATTGACCGCCGGGCCGGGCCGTGAAGGCGCGCCACGCTGGTCGCCCGATGGGACGCAACTCGCTTTCCTGGCCGATCGCGGGGGGAAGAACCAGCTGTATGTCGTTGGCGTAGCGGGCGGCGTGCCGCAACAGGTGACCGAACTGGTCGCTGGCGTGAGTAGTCCCGCCTGGTCCCCCGATGGTCAACGGATCGCTGTGCTCAGCGCCGCAGGCAGCGACACCACAGCGGTCGCACAAGAGTGGCCGGGCGGGACGATCCGGCGAATCACCGGCACGCGCTATCGCTTCGATGTCGTGGGCTACACCGATGGGCGGGTGCAAAACCTCTGGATCGTCCCGGTCGCGGGTGGCACCCCCTGGCAACTCACCGCGAGCCCTTGCGATCTCGCTTCGCCCGCGTGGTCACCCGACGGCCGCCAGATCGCGTTCGTCGCGAACCGAGAGAATCAGGCGGATCTCTCCTTCCGCTCGCAGCTCTACATAACCAATGTACCCGGGGAGGCGACGGACACCTCCCAGGATAACCCACGGCTGATCAGTGTCGGCACCGAAACCGCCGCCGCTCCTGTTTGGTCGCCGGATGGTCAACGAATCGCCTATATCGGGCGGCGCGAGGGTGCGCCCGCTGGTGGGAACACCGCTGTCTATCTCGCGGCGGCGGCGGGGGAAACGCCCGTGGCGTGCCTGACCGCTACCTGGGATCGCAGTCCGGGTACGGGCACCTTCAGCGATACCTGGTCGGCGTCGTCCGCCCCGCCCACGTTGTTCTGGTCGCCCGATGGCGCGACGGTCTGCTTCACCGCTTGCGATCAGGGGCGCGTGAGCCTGTTCCGGGCTGGGGCGGGCGGGGTCGAGACGGTGATCGGCGGCGACCGCTCACTCGGCTTCGTCTCGGCTTCAGCCAGTGGTGAACGCTTCGCCTATGCTGCGGGCGAGTTCACCAATCCCTGCGACCTCTACACCTGCGACGGGAGCGGGGAGAACGAGCGTCGCCTGACGGAACTCAACCAGTCGATCTTCTCCGAGCTGACGATTGGCCAGCCGGAAGCGCTACCGTTCACCAGTTTCGACAAGCGTTTCACCATCGATGCGTGGCTCTTGCGACCGGTCGGCTACCGCGAAGGGCAGCGCTATCCGTTGGTGCAGATCATCCACGGCGGGCCGCACTCGATCTTCGGCCATACCTTCTTCTTCGACATGCAGCTCTGGGCGAATCAGGGCTGGAATGTCCTCTTCGTCAATCCGCGCGCCAGCCAGGGCTATGGCGAGGAGTTCGCGACCGCCAATATCGGCGATTGGGGCGGTGCCGACTGGGGCGAGCAGGAGGCGGCGCTCGATCTGGCGATCGCGCGGGGCGGCGTCGATCCCGATCGCCTGGCGGTGACCGGTCTGAGCTACGGCGGTTTCATGACCAACTGGATCATTGGGCAGACCAATCGCTATCGCGTCGCCGCCAGCGAGAACGGCATCTGCAACCTCGTCTCGTTCTACACCACCTCGGACATCGGCTGGTTCTGGATGGAAGGGGAGTGGGGCCGACCGGTCTGGCCGAACCTCGACTTCTACATGACCCGCTCGCCGATCAGCTACGTCGAGCGGATCCAGACGCCGACGATCTTCCTGCAAGCGGAGGGTGACTTGCGCTGCCCGATCGAGCAGGGGGAGCAGTTGTACACCGCGCTCAGTGCGCGCGGCATCCCCTGCGAGATGATCCGCTTCCCCGGTGACAGCCATACCTTGCTCAGTACCGGCAAACCGCGCTCGCGCCTCGAACGCCGACGCCACAATCTGCGTTGGTTCAGCACCTATCTGACCGCAGAATAGAACACGCAGGAGTTATCGCCGGGTAAATGCAGGGAGGGTGTGTGGAGGGCGACAAAGTCATCGTCTCGGTGGCGCTGACCGGCAGCGCCGGGACGAAAGAGCAGAACCCGGCGTTGCCGATCACGCCGGACGAGATCGCGGCGGATGCGGTGCGCTGCTGGAACCTCGGCGCGACGATCGCGCATATCCACGTTCGGGACGCCACCGGCGTTGTGTCCTGCGATCCAACGCTCTACGATCGCGTGCGCGCCCTCGTCCGGGAGCAGGCTCCCAACTGCGACCTGATCATCAATATGAGCACCGGCGGGGGCGCGGGCGTGACCGGCGACGCGGCGCGGCGATCTCCGGTCACGCTGCGACCGGAGATCGCCTCGTTCGATGCCGGCTCGGTCAACTTCGGCGGACGGGTCTTCATCAACTCGCCGCAATTCCTCGATGACCTCGCCAACGATCTGGCGGAATATAATGTCAAGCCGGAGATCGAGTGTTTCGAGAGTGGGATGATCGAGAACGCCCGACCATATATCACCTCGGGTGCATTCAAGCCGCCGTACTGGTTCCAGTTCGTCCTCGGCATCCGTGGGGCCGCGCCCGCCACGGTTAAGCAGCTCCTGCACATGGTCGAGCAATTGCCGCCCCGGTCGCTCTGGTCGGTTTGTGCGATCGGGCGGGCGCAGTTGCCGATGAATCTGGCGGCGTTGGTGATGGGCGGGCATGTCCGCACCGGTCTGGAGGACAACCATTATTTCAGTCGCGGGGTGAAGGCGACCAATCCGCAACTCGTCGAGCGGTTGGTGCGCCTGGGCCGCGAACTCGGTCGCGAACCCGCGACGCCTGCCGAAGCGCGGCAACTCCTCGGGATCGATCAGGTGATCTAGCCGCGT
>DATCMP010000625.1:0-1775 GCA_036563365.1 Thermomicrobiales bacterium | reverse complement strand
GCGCGGCTCCGATGGCGATCAGGCGACCCGCGCTGACCCGTTCAACCTGGGTATGCAGCTTCACCATCGTGGTACGTGAGCAGGAGGGGCGGATCGTCGGGTGCCGCGGGCGGGTTGTCCGCTCGCGCGTGGCGATACCGGCTGTGGCGCGGCGTGTGCATCATCGTCGCGATCGTGTTTAAGCAGCGCCGTTCGCCGAAGCAGCCTGTGCAGAGGGCGACCCTCCGTCCCTCGGCGTTGAACGCGAGCAGGGCCAGGGGTAGCCGCTCGCCGCAACCGAGGCAGGCAATCTTGCTGCGGATCAGTTCGCGGTGCTGCACGCGCGCCACCGCTAACAATTGGGAGCCGGATTCGCGTGCACGTTGACCCGAGCTCGACATGTCGCACCTCCTGAACGCTCATGCAGTTCTGGCGATGTCGTCACCCCAAGCGTACGCGATCCGACCACCGCGTTGGGTTACAATTGTCAACGAATAGCCCGGCTGCCGCCATTGCCGCAGCACCGCGCGAGGCCAGCGCCCGTGCCGGGCCGTGACGCACACCTCGGTGCGGTACACTTCTCGATGACACCTGTCCTCCGGGCGGCGGATGGGGGAGTAACACTCGGGCAACGGCGGTGTCGGGCCATCGCCCTCCGAGACCCGGCGCGCGAGCAGACACGTCCCGCGCGACCCCGGCAAACAGGTGCGGCTCTGCGATCGGTGTGGGACTCGGGTGGCCGATCGCACCCTGCTCGTGTGAACGCCCGCGTGGGCGCGCCTTGGCTTTCGCCGTGCCACGGTGAGGGCGAGGGAGAGGGCGAGGGATCCGGTGACCGTGACGGACACATCGCGCTTGCATCTGCTGGCCGCGATCGGCGAAGCATTCGTGGCTGTCGAGTCGAGCGACGGCGTCTTAACCGCGATAGCGCGGATCCTCGCCGAGCATTTCGGCGATGGCTGCGGTGCCTACTATAACGTCGGCGAAGCCGAAGCCGCTGGCGGGTGGCATCACGATGCCACGTTGAGCCCGTTCGTCCATGCCGCGCTCGGGGCGCGAGGTCGCGCGGGCTACGATGGCTTATCCGGGCGGGTCATGCGTACAGGCACGCCGATCCGTCTGGCGCGCACGACGCCGGAGGAGGCGCGGGCCTTCATCGCGCCGCAAGCCTTCCCCGCCCTGGTGCGACACGGTTTCCACAGCGCGCTCCTGGTGCCGATGCGGGTGCCGGGGCGGACGATCGGCGTGCTGACGGCGCTGCGCGACCGGACGCCCGCAGGCTACACGGCTGCCGAGCAAGCCCTCCTGCAAGAGCTGGCGGATTACATCGCGTCGAGCGTCGTTACCACGAGCCTCGTGAAGCTGACACGCCATGCGGAATGGTTGGCGGAACGCGATCGGCTCCACCGCGAAGCGATCGCCAGCGTCTCGCACGATTTGCGTACCCCCCTGGCCGCGGTGCAAATAGCGCTCGGCCTGCTCGACGGCGCGACCGCCGGGCAACTCGGCCCCGACGCGGTGGAACTGCTGGGCGCGGCGCGGCGCGGCACGCAGCGCCTGGTGATCATGATCGAGGATCTGCTGGCGATGAACCAGCTCGACGCCGGGGTCCTCGAACTCAGCATGCGACCGCTTGATTTGCGGACGATCGTCGCCGAGGCGGCGCAGACGGTGCAGCCCCTCCTGCAGGAGAAGCGGCAGGAATTGGAGTTGGCGTTCTCGGTGCCGCTGCCAGCGCATGGGGATGCGCGGCGGCTGGAGCACGTGATCACCAACATCCTGGCGAATGTCCATCG
>DATCMP010000619.1:0-4855 GCA_036563365.1 Thermomicrobiales bacterium | reverse complement strand
GCGCGGGATCGCGAGTCTATCCCGCAGGCAAGCTGTGCCAGGCGATGGCCTGGGCCACCCAGTGGGAGATGCGGGTGGAGAATTCGGACAGGGATCGATCAGCAACGTCGGCAGGGCCGACGTACCGGGAAAGGATCTAGCACTCATGGACCGACTCTTCAGCAAGTTTCAACTCGGCGACATCAAGGTCGGGGAGAAATCGAGTTTCCCGCCGGATGCCGAGCACGAGGAACACGAGGGGCAGACGATCGCAGCGCAACCCCCCGCCGAAAGCGCAACAGCCCCCGCGGTTGCCGCGGTGCTGACCGATCCGACAGGGGCGGCGCCGCTCGCGGCCGCGATCGAAGGCGAAGACCGTGTCGTGTCGCAAGCCCCGCGCGAATACCGCCCCGGGTATGGCAAGGGCGTGCCGGAGAATCGCGGCGAGATCCTGAAGGTTTCGTCGCGCTCACGACCGAGCGCGGTCGCCGGTGCCATCGCTGGTGTCGTGCGCGAGAACGGTCGCGCGGAGGTGCAGGCGATCGGTGCCGGGGCCGCGAACCAGGCGATCAAGGCGGTGGCAATCGCCCGCGACTACCTGAACGAAACCGGGATCGAGGCGATCTGCCTCCCTTCGCTGGTCGACTTGCAGATCGATGAGGCCGATCGCACGGCGATCCGGCTGGTGGTCGAGACGCGATGAGCCGCGAGGCCGCAGCGGGCGCGGGAACGATCGACCTGCACACGCATTCCACGGCCTCCGACGGCCTCCTCACCCCCGCTCAACTGGTCGCGCTGGCCGTTGAGCGGGGGCTTCGCGTCCTGGCGCTGACCGACCACGATACCGTCGCGGGATTGCCCGAAGCGGGGACGGCGGCGGCGGCGGCGGGAGTCCAGTTTATCCCCGGTGTCGAACTCAGCACCCACGTCGAGGCGGGCGAGGTCCATATCCTCGGCTACTTTATCGAGCCCACCGACCCGACGCTCAGCGCCGCACTCGCGCAGTTCCGCGACGCCCGCGAGGGCCGCGCCGCGACGATCGTCGAGCGCTTGAGCGCGGCTGGTGCGCCGATCACCCTGGAGCGCGTCTTGGCCTTCGCCGCCGGTGGTTCGATCGGTCGGCCACATGTCGCCCGCGCGCTGGTCGAGGCGGGTCACGCCACCTCGATCAATGATGCCTTCGAGCGCTGGCTCGTCCGTGGCCGCGCCGGGTATGTCGATCGCTTCCGCCTCACCCCGCCCGACGCCGTGCGCCTCATCCGCGCGGCGCGCGGCGTGCCGGTCCTCGCCCATCCACACTCCGCCGATAACCTGAATGCCTTACTACCCGAACTGGTCGCCGCAGGGCTAGCCGGGATCGAGTGCTATTATGGCGATTACGATGATCTGCGGAAGCGCGAGTATTTGGCCCTCGCCGAGCGCTACGGTCTCGTCGCAACCGGCGGCACCGACTTCCACGGCACCGGCGTGGCCCATCGCCGCCCGCTCGGTGGTGTCTGGCTCCCGCCCGCGACAGTCGCCGCCATCGCCACACGCCGCATATCCTGAGCCGCGCCACAACCGGCTTCACCCCTCCGCTAATATGTTAATATTGCGCCGTAGCACCGTCAGTTTTTTCCTCGCGAAGGACACGGCGATGGTCACCGATTTTCGCGTACTCGGGCCTGAATTTGACATCTTCGAGGACGATTCGGAGGAGACGCTGGTGGGCAGTTCCATCCACCAGGGCGCGATCGTGGCGCTCACCGAAGGGAGCGATGACTGCGCCGCGCCGCGCGATCTGCCGTGGTTCGTCGGCAATCAACTCACGCTCGTCTTCCCGCGCCAGGGTGAGCGACCGCCCGCGCAGCCCGCGCCGGACATCTGCGTCCACCCAACGCTCACGCGCGCCCCGCGCACCTCGTTGCTCGTCGCCGTCGATGGACCGCCCGCGCTGATCATCGAGGTCACCAGCCCTTCGACCGCCCTGAAGCGCGATCTGAATATGAACTCGGGCGCGGGTAAGCCGCTCCTCTACGAGGCGATCGGGGTGCAGGAATACCTCGTCTTCGATCCGCACGGCGAATATTTGGGCGCGCAAGTCTGGGCGCGGCGTCTCGGCCCGCAAGGCTACGCGCCGTGGCAACCGACAGACGATGGCCGCTGGCATAGCCAGACCCTCGGGATCTCCTTCGCACCGCAGGGCTTTCTGCTGCGCGTCTTCGATCATGATGGCGCGTTGGTGCCGCTGCACCAGGAGCTGCGCGATGAGAATGCGGATCTGCGCGACGACAACGCCGCGTTGCGCGCACGACTCGCCGCGCTGGAAGCCGAGCTCCGCCATCGGCGCGGCGAGTGATCGCTGGCGTATCCCCGCCCCCTCGTTGGTATAGCCGCGTTCTCCTTGTCCAAGGGGAGTTGTGGTATCCTCGCCCGGCGAGTGACATCGTGCGGAGGGGGAGAGGATGACGACGGTCGGGGCGATCATCGTCGGGGCGGGGCGCGGCGAGCGGATGGGCGGGGTGGACAAGGTTTTCGCCCCGCTCGGCGGCAAGCCGATCCTGGCGTACAGCATCGCCGCATTCCAGGCTAGTGAACTGATCGACGCCATCGTCGTGGTGCTGAACGAGCGCAATGTCGAACAAGGCCGCGCGATCATCCGCGCTGGCGGCTGGGACAAGGTTGTCGCGACCATCACCGGCGGCGCACGGCGCCAGGACTCGACCCGTGCCGGTATCGCCGCCCTGCCACCGTGCGAGATTGTCGCCGTCCACGACGCCGCCCGGCCATTCGTCACGACCGCGCTGATCCGGCGCGGGGTGGAGGCGGCGATCGCGCACGGCGCCGCGATCGCCGCGATGCCGGTGAAGGAGACGATCAAGCAGGTGGATGCCGGCGGATTGATCATGAGCACACCGCCGCGCGAAGCGTTATGGGCGGCGCAAACACCCCAACTCGCCCGGCGCAAGGCGCTGGAACAGGCGTTAAATAGTGCCCAGGCACGCGGCGCGACCGTCACCGATGAGGCGGCGGCGCTCGAAGCGTCGGGCGAACGGGTGACGGTCTTCGCCGGTGCCTACACCAATCTTAAGGTAACGACGCCCGAAGATCTGATTCTGGCGGCGGCGCTCCTCGACGCGGAGGCGGGGGGATGAATATGCCCGAGATGCGCGTGGGGACCGGCTATGACGTTCACCAGTTGGTCGCCGGTCGCCCGCTGGTCCTCGGCGGCGTCGCTATCCCCGCCGAGCGCGGGCTGCTCGGCCATTCGGATGCCGATGTCGCACTCCACGCGATCATGGACGCGATCCTCGGGGCCGTCGCGCTCGGCGACATCGGCCAGCACTTCCCGCCGAGCGATCCGGCCTATCGCGGGATCGATAGCCGCCGCTTGCTGGCCCATGTGGGCGACCTGATCGCCGCCGAGGGCTGGCAGGTCGTCAATATCGACTGCACGATCGTCGCCGAACGACCGAAGATCGCCCCGCACACCGTCGCGATGCGCGCCGCGATCGGCGAAACGCTCGGCATCGCCATCGACCGGGTCGGCATCAAGGCGACGACCAACGAACGGATCGGCTTCATCGGTCGCGAGGAAGGGATCGCCGCAATCGCCGTGGCCTTGTTGAGTCGAGAAGGAAAAGGCTAAAACAGGAGACGCGGAGACGCGGAGAACAACGGGAGAACGAAGGTCATCGATTCGTCATTCGTCACTCGTACCCTAAAGGGCATAAATTATTCGTCATTCTCCCTGTCTCCTCCCTGTCTCCGTGCCTCCTGTTCCGTCCCCACTCACGACCCGCGACCCACGACTCACGACGCTCTTCTAGGAGGACCATGCGGGCGCTGATTCAACGGGTAACATATGGCGCGGTGCGCGTCGAAGGGGAAACGATCGGCGCGATCGATGCCGGTCTGGTCGTCTTGCTCGGTGTGGGCGACGACGACAACGAGGGCGACGCCGAATTCCTGGCGCAGAAGATCGCCGGGCTGCGGATTTTCGGCGACAGCGAGGGACGCTTCAACCTCTCGCTGCTCGATAGCGGCGGTGCGGCGCTCGTCGTCTCGCAGTTCACCCTCTACGCCGACGCCCGCAAAGGGCGACGCCCCAGCTTCGTCCACGCCGCGCCGCCGGAGCGGGCCGAGGTACTTGTCGAGCGGTTCTCGGCCGCGCTGCGGGCGACCGGCGTTACCGTGGCGACCGGACGCTTCCGCAGCCACATGGCCGTCGAGATCCACAACGATGGCCCGGTAACCCTCTGGCTCGACACGATGGAGCTACGCGCGGCGCGCTAACGGTCCGTCAACACAAATCGGCCGCGCTTGCCCTGCCACACGAGCGGGGAACACCGCCAGCACCGCATCAGAGCGGGCAAAATGCCCCTCCCCACATCACACCAAAGTACCACATACGCCATAGAAGCTCGCTGCTATACTCGGAAGCAGGCGGGCCATTCGTACCTTGCCCACCAGTTAATGCGACACCGTGCTGTCGGCCGCTCGGCTCGCCCCCGCGTACAAACGCGGGGCGGCGCGCAGCGAGGGAGGGAACCGCGTGATCAACTGTCCACATTGCCAGGCCGAGAACGAGCCAGCGGCCAACGTCTGCCACGAGTGCGGCAAAGAGCTTGTCACCGTCCCCCAGACCGAGGCGCTGCCGCCCTGGCTCCAGGCGCTGAAGCCGGGTCACCTTAAAGAGGGCGAAGACAGCGACACCGTGGTGCTGGCACCGACGGCAACGCTAACGGCGGAAACGGTGCCTGCGGAGACCGAGCAAGCGCCGGTGGTCGCGCCGCAACCGATCGCCGCAAGCACGGAGGGCACGGTCAACGGCGGAACGGATACCCTCGTCGCGACACAGCCGACCCCGGCGAGTCGCCCGGCAGCGGAAGCTGGC
>DATCMP010000604.1:0-3138 GCA_036563365.1 Thermomicrobiales bacterium | reverse complement strand
TCCCGATCGCCCCGCTGCCGAAGCCGAGCGAGGTCATCACCGCGACGCGGTTCGCCGCCACCGCCGCCGCGTCGCCGCCGGGGCCGAGTTCCGCCAGCCAGGCGGTGCCCGCGCCGACACTCAGCCCCACCCCGACCCCTTTCAGGAGCCGCGCGACCAACAAGACCTGGATCGTCGGGTGCAAAATCATCAGCGCGGTCGCCACGACCGCGACGAAGGTGCCGAGCAGAACGACCGGCTTGCGCCCGACCCGATCGGAGAGCCCGCCCAGGCAGAGCAGCACCGGGAGCAGCCCGGCGACGTACGCGGCGAACATGATCGCCGTCAGGCCGTTGTTCCACCCCGCCGCCGCCGCATAGGTGCGATAGAGCGGCACCTCCAGATTAACTACCCCCGTGACCAGATAGAGCGCCGCCGCCACGATCAGCGGCCCGCCCCGGCCTAGCCGCATCCTGTGCTCAACGAATCCCCCGCGTGAAGTACTTCCGCCCTACCAGTCCGCCACACTCCCATCGCTGGCGTAGAAATGTTCGCCGCCGAGTTCCTCGGTGTATGTGGTCATCCGCGCCGCCTCGCGCTCATCGACCTCGATCCCGAGGCCGGGGACGGTCGGCAGCTCGATGAAGCCGTCCTTGATCGTCCAGGCCGTCTGGATGAAGTCGGTGAACAGACGATCCGGCCCGACCATCTCCTGAATCAGGAAGTTCGGCACTGCCGCATCGACGTGCATGCAGGCCGTCAGCGCCACCGGCCCGATCGCGCAGTGTGGCATGATGTGCATGTAGTAGACCTCGGCCATGTTGGCGATCCGCTTCATCTCGCTGATCCCGCCCGCGTGCGCCACGTCGGGCTGGATGTAGGAGCAGGCCGCCTTCTCGAAGATCTCGCGGAACTCCCAGCGACTCAGCAGCCGCTCCCCGGTCGCGATCGGGAAGGTGACGTGGTCGGAGACGAGTTTCAGCGCGTCCACATTCTCCTGCGGCACCGGTTCCTCGACAAACATCGGGCGCATCGAGCGCAACTCCTGGCAGACCTCGACGGCCAGCCCCGGCGTCATCTTGCCGTGAAAATCGAACGCCAATTCGACCTCCGGGCCGACCCACTCGCGCATCAGGTGGGCGCAGGCCGCGAACTCATCGATGGTGGCCGGTGGCTCGTGCGCCCGCCACATCCCCGCCGGGCCGGACTTGAACGCTGTGAAGCCGCCATTCTTTTGCAGATAGTCCAGGCGCTCGCGCGACGCTTCCAGGGCCGTCTCGCTCCGGTCGCGGATCCCCCAGTGGGCGTAGACGCGCACGCGGTCGCGCGTCGGCCCGCCGAGCAGCTTGTAGACCGGCACCCCGTAGAACTTGCCCGCGATATCCCAGAGGGCGTGGTCGATCCCGGACAACGCGCTCATCAGCACATTGCCGCCCCGGAAGAAGGCCGAGCGGTAGATATGCTGCCAGTGGTGCTCGATCCGCAGCGGGTCTTTGCCGATCAGATACTCGCTCAGTTCCTCGATCGCCGCCATCGTGCTCTTCGGCTTCCCTTCGAGCGTCGCTTCCCCCCACCCGACGATCCCGTCATCGGTCGTCACCTTCACCAGCCGCATCCGCGGTCGCGGAAAAAACTGCTCGATCGTCGCGATCTTCATGGCGCTCCCTCTCCTCACCGGCGAATAGGCCCACACGCGGTCCAGCCACAAGGATCAAGTAGGCAATTCGGGCGTTGGGACCGCAGCGCCGAGCCTACCAAGGGCGACCCGATCGCGCAAATCGCCGACGTTGTCGCTCATGATTCGCCACGTCGATCCGACTGGCGAACTGTGCGATTACTACAGCGGGGTAGTGATCGCGCGAGATCATCCCCGCACTGCCGAATCGGGCGAGTTAGACGTAGCTTGAATTGTGACCAACAACCGCATCGGATATGCTCACGGCTTAACGTGCGGAGCAAGGGGGGGGCGATGGAGCAGCAAGACGAGTCGTTCCCGTTCCGGGAACTCGGCACCGATCCGGACGACGCGGCGCTGGAAATCGCCGAACTCGCGCGGTGGATCGAGGCGCGCGTCGCGACCAGAGACCGGCTCATCACCCTGCCCTACACCGGGGAACGCTTCGCTATCCGCTCCCCCGCCCGCGCGGGCCACGACCGTTTCTTCGCCGCCGCGCGGGCGACGAGCGAGAAGCAACTCCCCTATTGGGTCGATATCTGGCCGAGCGGGGTGGCCCTCGCCGATCTGGCGCTGTCGCGGGCCGACGACCTGACGGGCAGGCCGGTGCTGGAACTCGGCTGCGGCCTGGGCGTGACCGCGACCGCCGCGCTCGCCGCCGGTGCCGACCTTTACGTCGCGGACTACGCGCCACTCTCGCTCGCCTTCTGTCGCCTCAACGCCTTGCGGAACGTCGCCCGCGCGCCGCGCCCGCTCGCCTTCAACTGGCGCGATCCGCTGCCCGAGCTGCTGGCAAGCCTGGGCCACTTGCCGCCGTTCCCGATCATCCTGGCGGCGGATATCCTCTACGAGCGCCGCGACATCGGGCCGGTCCTCGCCCTGATCGAGCGGCTGCTGGCACCGGGTGGTCAGCTCTGGCTGGCGGAGCCGGGCAGGCAGACCGCGCGGTCCTTCCTCAATGCCCTGACGGCGGCAGGCTGGCGCGGGGCCACCGACCGCTTCGACGGTCCCTGGCCGGGTGGTCAGGCGGCGCGCGTGCGGATCCATCTCCTTCACCGCTAGGGTGATCCCGGGGAAGATGGCGAGCGCCTACCCGACCAGCCGCGACAGCTACAGCGCGGAAACACGACGCGCCCCGGCCGCCCCGATCGCGCGAGCGCTACTCGGTCGCGCGGACGTAGCTGCCGAGCGCGGCCAGTTGCTGGCCGGTCTCGCGCAGGAGGGCCGGGAGCGCGGGCGGGATGGTCGCGCCGCCCTCGGGGTCATACAACGCTTCCATCGCTTCGGCCAGCAGTTTCTCGATCGCGCGCACCCTGGCGTGCGACTGGCAGAGGGCGACGCTGAGCGCCAGGCGTGCCGCCACCTCCGCATCGTGCGCGCCTTGCTCACCGGTGCCGCCGAAGTCGTTCAGCCGGTCGAAACTATCGCCACCGCCCGCGAAAAAAGGGTACGACCGCAGCTCGCGCAGGGCGGCGCGCCCGCGC
>DATCMP010000603.1:0-9507 GCA_036563365.1 Thermomicrobiales bacterium | reverse complement strand
GCGGTGAAAGATCAGTTGTACGCCGCCTTTCGGGTGCAGGCGCATCGTCACCCGATCGTCGCCGCGATAGCAAAAGCTGGGTGCTTTCCACTTGATCTGCTCGGTGATCCCCGGATCCGCATCAAGGATGATCGCCCGCAGTTGCTCGACCTCCGCTTTGCGCGAATCGTCCAGCGTTTCGAGAAATTGCGCCACCGCTGCAGCTCCGTTTGCCATGCGCTTCCCTCTCATCATCGTTACCGTAGCGGCCCGTTGCAGACGTGCGGCGGGCGATCCCCCCCCACCAACTTCTGTCCACCACTTTCGCACACAGCAAGCGGGCCACGCCAATCGACGCGGCCCGCTGCGACACAACTCCAGCACCAGCCGCTAATGCGCCTCCACGCCCCGAGCGGCGGAGATGATCCCATCGGCCAGGTGGGGCGGCACCTTCTGGTAATGGTCGAATGTCATTTCGAAGATCCCCTGCCCCTGCGTCAACTGGCGCAGATCGGTCGCGTAGCGCTGGATCTCGGCCAGCGGCGCGGTCGCCTCGATGATCGTCGTCGCGTCATCCTCGGGCATCGCGCCCTGCACATGCGCCCGCTTGCCGTTGAGGTCGCTGATGATGTCGCCGGTGTATGAGCCGGGGATCGTGATCCGCAGCGCCATCACCGGCTCCAGCAGGGTCGGTTGCGCCCGCTGCATCGCCTCCTTGAACGCCTGCGACGAGGCGATCTTAAACGCCATCTCGTTCGAGTCTACCGTGTGGTACGCCCCATCGGTCAGCGTCACCTTCACGTTAACGACCGGGTACCCGGCGATCGGGCCGCGATCGAGCGATTCGCGCACCCCCTTCTCCACGCCGGGGATGTACTGGCGCGGCACGGTGCCGCCGACGATCCGCTCGCTGAAGACAAAATCTTCTTCCGGCAGCGGGTCCATGTCGATCACCACCTCGCCGAACTGCCCCGACCCGCCGGTCTGTTTCTTGTGGCGATATTTCACCCCGCGCACCGACGTCCCGATCGTCTCGCGATACGGCACGCGCGGCAGCTTCACCTCGACATGGACGCCCGACTTCCGCGCCAGCCGCTCGGTCGCCACCTGGACGTGCGACTCCCCCAGCCCCGAGACGATCGTCTCGCCAGTCACCGGGTCGCGCCCGACGCTGAGGGTCGGGTCTTCCTGGATCAGCTGGGCGAGTCCGCTGCCCATCTTGTCCACGTCCCCCTTCGCCTTCGGCAGCACGGCGGCGGAGAAGAGCGGCTTCGGGAAGATGATGCCATCGAGGGCGACCGGGTGCGCGGTGTCGCAGAGGGTGTCGCCGGTGCGGGTGGTGGTCAGCTTGACGACCGCGCCGATGTCGCCCGCCACGATCTCCTGCGTCGGGGAGTGTTCCTTGCCGCAAATGAAATAGAGGTGCCCCAACCGCTCGTCCTGTCCTTTGGTCGCATTCAGCAGATGCGTGTCGGCGCGAACGGTGCCGGAGTAGACGCGGAAGTAGTTGAGGGTGCCGAACCGATCGACGGTGGTCTTGAAGACGACGGCCGCGGTGTTCCCGGCGGGATCACAGGGCAACTCGACGCGCGAGCCGTCGCGCGGGTCGGTGCCGATCGCCGGGTCTTTCTCGGTCGGGGCGGGCAGGTAATCGACGATCGCATCGAGGAGCGCGTGCAGCCCCTTGTTGGCAGTCGCCGCGCCGCAAAGGGCCGGGACCAGCGTCCCGGCGCAGACGGCCTCCTTCAGCGCCGCGTCCAGTGCGGCCTCATCGATCGGCTCATCGTTGAGGAATTTCTCGATCAGCGCATCGTCGTTCTCGGCGATCCGCTCGATCAATTGCGCGCGGTAACCCTCGACCTCCTCGACCAGTTCGGCGGGGATCGGCCCTTCCACCATCTTGCCGTCGTTCCCGGCGTAGAAACAGGCCCGCCGGTGCAGGACCTCGATCACGCCGCGAAACGACGACTCCGCCCCGATCGGCATCTCCAACGGTACCACCGCACTGCCGAGCCGTTCCTGCGCGCTGGCGATCGCCCGCGCGAAATCGGCGTTCTCCCGGTCCATCTTGTTAATATAGACGAGGCGCGACAGCTGCTGCTGACACGCCCCCTTCCAGACCTGCTCGGTGCCGACCTCCACCCCTGCGGCGGCATCCACCACGATGATCGCCGCATCGGCGACGCGCATCGTCGCGCGGATATCCCCCGCGAAATCGGCGAACCCCGGCGCATCGAGTAGATTGATCTTGTGCCCGCGCCAGGAGAAGGGCAACACCGTCGCGCTGACCGAGAGATGGCGTTTCATCTCGTCGGGGTCGAAGTCGGAGACGGTTGTCCCGTCCTCGACGCGCCCCAGGCGATTGATCGCGCCGCTGTCGAAGAGCAGGGCTTCGGCCAGCGAGGTCTTACCCGCGCCGCCATGTGAGAAGAGGCCGACATTGCGAATCCGTTCGGGGGCGCACTGCTCCGCTTGCATCACGATCCTCCACGACTACAGCCCGTGTGCGATCGCGCTCAACGTTGCTCGAAACCGTCGGGCGCGTCACACCTCGCGACGGATCGGCACCGATGTCAGGGGAGTCGTGCTGCCGACAACTACCCGTAAGAGTTTTTGTCAGACCAACACACTGACATCGGAGTCGTCTTAACGAGAGGTTAACATGCAGCAAGGGGAGTTGCAAGAGCGATGATGCGCGTTGAGAACGGCTGGAATTGCGCGTGCGGAGATGGCGTTGGGTGCTGCCGAGCGGGCGTCGCGGCGTTAGCAATGCAGCTACATCCGTAGTCGGCGAACTGGACCGGGATTGCTGACGTTGGCACCCGGAACGGGTCATGGCGCGAGGCCGCGGGGGCGGCCAGGCACTGGAGAGGGACGGGTTAGGTAATGTTAATACCCCTTGGAATATGTCGCGAAGGGATCACGCACCGATCTGTGCTTGCACGATCGCCATCGCCTCATCGACCGTCTCCGCGACGTGCAAGACCGGCCAGTCGCTCTCGCGGCTGATCATCTCGGTGCGAATGACATCGAGCAAATCCTGCCACTCCTTGCCGAGCAGGACGAGTGGCGCGGCGGGGATCAGGCGCGAGGCCAGGAGAGTCCAGGTCAACGCCCACTCGGCCAGCGTGCCACAACCGCCACGCAAGCAGATGAAGCCGGAGGCTGGCAGGATCAGGCGTTGCAGGCGCGTGAAGAGATCGGCCACGCGCACCTCCTCATCGAGCCAACTGTTCGGCGTATCCCCAATGTAGATATCCATCGTGATCCCGAGGGTGCGCCCGCCCGCCTCGCGCGCTCCACGCGCCGCCGCCTGCATCGTCCCCGACGTGCCGCCATTGCAGAGGGTCCAGCCAGCTTCAGCCACCCGCCGCCCGACCTGATACGCCTCCTGCCAGAGGGCGTCCCCCTGCCGCGGTCGAGCGCTGCCAAAGACGGTGACGATCGGCGGTGAACCATCCCCAGTGCGCGGGTTTATGTACGCTGCCATTACCCCTCCCCCGGCCCCTCTCCCGACGCGGGGAGGGGTGACTCAATCATGGGCAGTCGGCTGCTGCAAAAGCGAACCATCTATAACGCTGGCTCTTTGCCAGTTGTTACCGCGCCGCAGCGAGGCACCCCTCCCCACGCCGGGGAGGGGCCGGGGGAGGAGGAGTCGCCTACGCCCGGATCGCCGCCAAGCCCTCTTTAAGCGCCTGCTGATAGATCCAGATGTCGCCGGAATAGGCGAGGATGCGGAAGCCCTGTGCCAGGAGATCGCGCGCCAGTTCGACGGTGGTCGGCATCATCCCCGCCGCCTTGTTGTTGGCGCGGCAGGCGGCCAGCACCCGCTCGACCGCCGCGAGATAGTCCGGGTGATCGAACTGACCGGGGATCCCCATCGAGTTCGTGAGGTCGTTGTGGCCGATCCAGAGGACATCGATCCCCTCGACCGCCGCGATCTTCTCGACGTTCTCGATCCCCGCCGCCGTCTCGATCTGTGCGATGATCAGCCCTTGCTCATTCGCGCGGACCATCTTCTCCGCGCTCGTCCCCGGCTCCAGGCCGAAGTCGTCGTGCGCCACGCCGAAGGCCGCGCCCCGTTTCCCGACCGGGGGATACTTGACCGATTGGGCGATCAGGCGGGCCTGCTCCTCGCTCTCCACCATCGGGATCATCAGCCCGCCCGCCCCGACATCGAGCGGGCCGGAGAAGAGATGGTATTGCGTAGCCGGGACACGGACGAGCGGCACGAGGTCCGCACCGCGCGCGGTGGCGATTAAGGTACGTATCGTGTCGAGCCCCCAGCCGGTATGCTCCATATCAAACAAGACAAATTCGGCCCCCGCCGCCGCGACGATCCGCGCGATCCCGGTCGTATTGAACTCGAACAGCATCGTCCCGAACGCGGTCCCACCGGCTTGCAGCGTCGCTTTGACTTTGTTCTCGCGCATAACACACCTCCTCAACGACGAATGACGAATGAGGAACGAGAGAAGACCGCCCACATTATCCACTCTACTCGCGGCCTATTCGTCATTCGTCATTCGTCATTCGTCATTCGTCACTCGTCATTCCTTGATAACGTACTAATTTCTCGCGGAATGCCACCGTGTCGATCGCTTCTCGGTTCACGACGTTCTTGGGCACGCGCCCGGCGGCGACTTCGAGGATGCTGCGGCAGGCGCTGCCGCCGTTGCCGAGGGCGACCTCGTCGGTGAAGCAGAGGGCGTGCGGCGCGACGATCACGTTGTCAAGTTTCAGCAGCGGATCGTTGGGATCGACCGGCTCGCGCTCGAAGACATCGATCCCGGCCCCGGCGATCCGACCGTCCCGCAGCGCATCAGTCAGCGCCGCTTGATCGACGATCGAGCCGCGGGCCGTGTTGATCAGGTAGGCGGTCGGCTTCATCAGGGCCAGCCGCTCAGCGTTGATCAAGCCCTGCGTCTGGGGGGTGAGCGGGCAATGGATCGAGACGATATCGCTCGTACTCAGCACCGTCTCCAGATCGACCAGTTCGACACCGCTCGCGGCGGCATCTTCCGGCGTGGTGTACGGATCGAACGCGATATGGCGCATCCCGAACGGACGGATCAGGTCGATCACGTCGCGCCCGATATTGCCCAGCCCGACGAGCCCGAGGGTACGCCCGGTCAGCCCGATCCCGGTGTAATCGAACCGGTCGTCCCACTGCCCGGCGCGGGTGATCCGATCTTTCGCGAACATCCGCGTGGAGAGCGCCATGATAAACGCGATCGTCGCGTGCGCGACCGGGCGGCGGACCCCATCCGGCGTGATCGTCAGGATCACCCCGGCTTGCGTGCAGGCATCCACATCGACGGTGTCGTAGCCGACACCGAACCGCGCGACGATCGCCAGGCGCTCGGCCCCCGCCAATGTCGCGGCGCTGACGCGCGGCGACAGGACCAGCAACGCATCATAGTCGCGCACCTGATCGGCGCGCAGTTCGGTCGTGTTCTCGGCCAGGAACTCCCATTCGATCTGGGGATTCTCAGCGAGGAAGCCGAGGTTGATGTCACCGAAGCCGAGCGTCCCATCCGCCTTGAGAAAATCGCGGGTGACCCCGACACGGAATGCTGCCATGCGCCCTCCTTGCGATCTGCCCAACACCCCTTCGAGCCTTCCATTGTCCACCGCTGCGGGCATAGTACAACCAGCACCTTGGCTTGTCACGGGCGCGCTCCCGATTCTGGAATATCGCCGCCCGCCGGGCGTTAACTACAGTGCCGGACTTTCACCTACTGACACAATGGACAGCTTTGCCACCCCCGTTGGACAGGTGACGCGAAGCGTTGATTGCGAGATGATAGCGTCCTGGTTTTGTAGGCACCGAATCTGCGACAGACGGGTTCAGGATAGCCGAAACCGACGTTTTATCCAGGAGGATACCTCTACGACTACAGTAATGTACCCGACATCCGCCCCGATCGAACACGCGCTTTTGCTCGCCGTCGATTGGCGGTCCCCCGCACGGGGTGCCGACCGCGCCGAGAGTGGCGCGAAGAAGCCGCTCTGGTCGATCGAGGATGCGCTCGAAGAGTTGGCCCGCCTCGCCGAAACCGCCGGGATCGAGGTGGTCGGCGCGGTGACGCAGAAGATGTCGCGCCCGGAGCCGGGCAGCTACGTCGGCCGTGGCAAGCTCGCCGAGATCCGCGAACTGAAGGATGATCTCGGCTATGATCTCGTCATCGCCGACGAAGAGCTGACCCCGAACCAGCAGCGCGGGCTGGAAGAAGCGCTCGGCGTCAAGGTTCTCGATCGCACCGCGCTGATCCTCGACATCTTCGCTCAGCGCGCCCAGACGCGCGAAGGCCGCTTGCAGGTCGAGGTGGCGCTGCTCGAATACCGCCTGCCCCGGATGACGCGGATGTGGACCCACCTCTCCCGCCAAACCGGTGGTAGCGGCTCCGGCGGCGGTGGCGGCGCGGCGGGCACCGGCGGTGGCGTCGGGCTGCGCGGTCCCGGTGAGACGCAGATCGAGATCGACCGTCGCCGGGCGCGCGACCGGATCGCGATGCTGAAGTCCGATCTGCGGAAGGTCCACGATCAGCGCGAACTCTATCGCGAGCGACGACGCGGACACGAGGTGCCGATCGTGGCAATCGTCGGCTATACCAACGCCGGCAAATCGACGCTGCTCAACGCCCTGACCGACGCCGACAAGCTGGCCGAGGACAAGCTGTTCGCGACCCTCGACCCGACGACCCGGCGCGTGCGGCTGCCATCGGGTCGCGAGATCCTGGTGACCGACACGGTCGGTTTCATCAACAATCTACCGACTACCCTTGTCGCCGCCTTCCGCTCGACGTTGGAGGAAATCAACGAGGCCGACATCGTCCTGCACGTCCTCGACATCACGCACGCCAACGCGGCGGAACAGTCGCAGGCGACGTGGCAGGTGCTCGATGAACTGGGTGTCAGCGACAGGCCGACGATCACGGCCCTGAACAAGATCGACCTGTTCGATGATGGCGTTGTCCCCGCCGAGTTGGCGCAGGATCTCGAACTGCCCGATGATTTCGTGCCGATCTCGGCCGAGACGCGGGTCGGGTTCGACGCGCTCCTCGCCCGGATCGAGCAGATCCTCGATCGCGAACTGGTGTCGGTGTCCGTCACCGTCCCCTACGCGCAGAACGCCCTGGTCGATCTCTTCCGGCGTGAGGGGCGCGTCGAAGGGGTGGAGTACAACGAGTACGGGACCGCGATCAGCGGTCAACTGCCACCGCGCCTGCTGGCACGCTTCCGCCCTTATGTCACCGCGAAGAGTCAGCAGCCACGGGCCTTGCTCGAACTCGCCTGACGCCGAGTGGAACCTCGATGGAACCACGGATTAGCCTGATCACGCTCGGGGTCACCGACCTCGGGCGTGCGGTGCGTTTCTACCGCGACGGACTCGACTGGCCGAAGTCGAGCATTGGCGCGGGCGAAGTCGGCTGCATCCGCACGTAAGGCACCAGGTTGGCCCTCTACCCTCACGAAGCACTCGCCGCCGACGCCGGTCTCCCGGTAGCGCGCCCCGGCTACGGCGGCGTCATTCTCGCCCACAATCTGCAGCACAGGGTGCTGGGCGATCCCCCTCGCACCTACACCCGCCGCCGCTGCCGATCGATCTCATACAGCAGCACCGACGCCGCGCAGGCGACGTTGAGCGACGAAGCCGAGCCGACGATCGGGATCGTGACCATCACATCGCAGAGTTCCTTGTAGGCGGCGCTGAGACCCCAGGTTTCATTGCCCACCGCCAGGAGGGTCGGCGCGATGAGGTCGTGGTCGGCGATGTCGAGCGTCGCTTTTGCGCTCGTCCCGACGATCTGGAAGGCGACAAATTGCCGACGCAGGCGGTCGAGCCAGGGCAGGAGATCGGCGGGGCCGCCGACGCGCACGATCGGCAGGGCGAAGAGCGAGCCGACTGTGGCGTTGATCGTCTCGGCGTCGTAGAGGTCGACCGCGTGCCCGCTGACGATCAGCCCATCCACGCCGAACGCATCGCACGAACGGATCAACGTCCCCAGGTTACCGGGGCTCGCCGGGCGATCCATCAAGACCACGCGCATGTTAGGCCGCAGCGGGATACGTTCCAGGCGTTCTTCGGGCATCACCACAACCGCGAGCAGTTCCGAGGTCTCCTCTTTGCCGCTCAACTGCGCCATCAGCGCGGGGGCCATCTCAAGATGCGCCCGCGCCGTCGAGTTCGCCAGAATATCGATCGCCCAGCCGGATAACCGCCGCGTCGGATCGTAGAGGAACGCGGCGATCTCCCAGCCCGCGGCCAGGGCACCGTTGATCGCGCGCACCCCCTCGACCACGAACTCGCGGGCGCGGTGGCGCTTCGCGCGGTTGCGGCGCAACGTATCGATGTACTGGAAGTCGTTATTTTCGGTCTGGACTCGGATAATTCGCGGTGCCATCACCCTACCCTGATCGCTGCCGTTTCCTGGGGGGATCATACCATGCATCCCTGCCCTCGCCGCGGATCGGGCGATGAGTACCGATTAGAGCCGAACGCCTACCGCGAAGTTAGTACAGTAGTACCCTACAGAGGCGATTGACTGAGAACCCCGGAGATGGGACGATAAGCGTACCTCCTATGAGGGGTAACCCCGCCGGGTTGCGCGTAGTGCGCGGCGATGAACCGGCCCACCGATGCGCGGAAGAGGAGCCCACGATGTCCACGACTGAGAGCCTGGCTACCCTACTGGGCCGCCTGCAAGTCGCCGGTGGCGTCGATCTGGTGGCGGTCGTGAGTAGCGACGGCTTCCTGATCGAGGCGGCCCACAGCGACGAGATGGATGCCGAAGAGTTCGCGGCGGTCGCCACGAATGGCCTGATGGTCGCCAAGGCGATCGGCCTGGAAATCGGGCGTGGCACGATTGACAGCGCGATCTTCGAATACGATGGCGGCACCGTCGTCATCAATGCCCTCGACGACGATCTGGTCCTGATCCTGCTCGCGAATCCGGGGGTCAATCTGGGGCGGCTCCGCCTGCTCGCCAGGCGTTACCGCGAGGAACTCGTCGCCGCAGCCGGGACCATCGCCAACTAGGACGGATGACGAGAACCACATGACGACCTCGATGTTGCCACCACTATTGCCGGATGTCGGGACCAAGCGCGCGGCGTTCATCCTCGAATCGTTGGAGGATGAGGTGCGCCGCAGCGGCGCGACCTTCGGGCTGCTGATCGATCGGGCAGGACAGATCGTCGCCTCGGATATACCGGGCGGGCGGTCGAATCAGGACCAGATGCTGATCCTGGCCGCCCGGCTCGTCCCGATTTTTCTCGCCAGCCGCACCCTCTCGCGCACGTTTCGAGAGTGGCCGATCCGCGGGACGGTCGAGGAGAGCGGCGGGATGCGCCTGCTGACCCAACCGATCCTCGATCAGTGGCTATTGGCGATGGCCTTCCCGAGCGACGGCCCGCAGCTGGCGACCGAGCAGCTGACGCGGCGTTGGCTCACGCGCCTGAGCCAGCTGGTCCCGGACCGCACGACCTCGTTGCGGGTCAACAAGGCGGGGCGCACGATCACCC
>DATCMP010000600.1:0-16296 GCA_036563365.1 Thermomicrobiales bacterium | reverse complement strand
AGATCTGCCGCCCCTCCCAGTCGAACGTGTTGCCGTTGCTGTTCCCCGACGGGTTGCGGAAGGTGCTGACATGGCCGTCCTCTTCCAGCCAGCGCATCTGCACGTCGTTCGGGATGTCGCTCCAGAGCAGGTAGCGCCCGACCGCGTTCCAGGCCGGCCCCTCCAGCCAGAGCCCCCCGGTCCAGAGCCGCTTGATCGCCGAGTTCCCCTGGATATATTTGCCGAAGGCCGGGGTGACCGCCACCACATCCGGGTCCGGGTAGTGGACCGGCGGCGCGTTCGGGCCATAATCGCGGTCCGGGCCGTCGGCGGTCTCGGCGGCGTCAGTCAGGGTTTCGAACTTAAAATCGCGCGGCGGCGCTTTCGCCTGCGCGAGTTGCGGGGCCAGCGCCAGCGCGCCCGCCACCGCCGCGGCCCCCTTGAACAGGCCGCGCCGTCCGATCACGATACCGTGCTGCTCAGCGTCAACAGGCGTCATCGCACTCCTCCAATCCGTCCCTCCAGCAGGTGCGCCACCGTCGTGGCGTCGGTGGCGATAGGCCGTACACCCCCTGACGGCGTCTCCCGCGCTCGTCGCCGCCACCTCCTTCCCCTTCCCTGGCTGCGCGCGGACGCCCGCCACCGGTCGGACCCGCCGACCGCCAGCAGCAGCATTCGCGCGATACACCCCACGTTGTGACCGCGACCGCGCAGCAGACGAAGATAGCCCTATCATAAAGGGGAAGTGTCCGATGTCAAGTCAGTTTCATTATCTTACAGGTAACGCTCGGTATTACCTCCCCCGCGGCCCCCAGCGCCCTCCCACCGTCAGGGGCGACACAAAGCCCCGGTGCGTTCTGCACCGGGGCCATCGAGCGACGTGTTGGCTCGCGCGCCGGACCCGCTCGGGCCGTTGCCGCGGTGGTTGCCGCGATGGTTGTCGCGAGCGGCGCGGGCGATTACCGCCGCGACCGAACGCCTACTCCCCCGCGCTCGTCCGCGTCCCGACGACGTTCGGCGCGGGTGTTGTGGCCCCCCGCCGCCAGCGCCACGCCTGCCGCAGCCAGTCGCGCGGGCGCAAATCCTGGTTCTGCTGCTCGCGCTCGCGCTTCTCGCGCAGCATATCGTTGAGGATCACCGCGATCGCCCCCGCGATCGGCACCGCCAGCAGCGCCCCCGCGACCCCGCGGAACTCGCTCCCCGCCAGGATCGCCAGGATCACCGTCAGCGGCGAGAGACCCACCGCCCCCTTCATGATCCGCGGCACCAGCACCGCATTCTCCAGCAGTTGCAGGACGCAGACGAAGGCCACCACCCCCAGCGCCAGCTTCCAATCGACGGAGAGCGCGATCAGCACCGCCGGGATCGCCCCCAGGATCGGCCCCACATTCGGGATCGCCTCGGTCAGCCCCGCGATCACCCCCAGCACCAGCCAGAACGGCAGCCCCATGAGCCCGTAGGCGATCGTCGCCAATCCGCCGATCGTCGCCATCAGCAGCAACTGGCCCCGGATCCACGCCCCCAGCTTGATCTCCACCTCGTGCCAGAGATGCAAGACCCGCGCCCGCTGCCCCGGCGCGAAGAGACCGCTCACCGCGCGCTTGATCAGCGTCTTCTCGGTGATCCAGTAGAAGGCGATCAGGAAGAGGGTGAACAGCGTCACCAGCCCGCCGCCGATCCCCGAGACCACCCCGACCGCCACATTGGTCGAGACCGGCCCCCCGCCGCCGCCCGCCGCCACCCCGTCGATCGCCTCGAAGGCGCGCGTCGCGGCATTGCGGATCAGGGCGTTATTGTTCGCCAGCAGCTGCCCACGCCAATTCTCCAGCAGCGTCGGCACCTCGCGCGCGAAGCGCGTCCCCTCGCCGATCACCGGCGGGACGAGCAGATAGAGGAACAACCCCAACCCGGCGATGATCCCGATGTACACCAGCAGGATCGACAGCGCGCGCGGCAGGTGGAAGCGGCGCGTCAGCAGTTCGATCGGGCCGGTGATCGCCGTCGCCAGCAGGATCCCAACGATCAGCGTGATGACAACGATCTGCACCTTATAGAGGAAGTAGGCCGCGAACAGCGTCAGCAGGAAGGTCGCGGGGGTCAGCCCCCGGCGCGGGTGCTCGTCCGTCTCGACCGACACCACCGGCACGGCGGCGGTCGCCTGCCCCGACGTCTGGCCCCCGCCCTGCCCCACGCCCGGCACCGGGATCGTCGGCACCTGCCCGGACATCTGCGTCGCGTTGGCCTGACCGCCCGGCTGCACCTCGGGCACCTCTCCATCCTGTGGCCGGGCGTTGCTCATCGGCGATACTCCTTCGGCGTTCTCATCGTCACGAGCGCGGACAGCGCAGCATTGCGGATACCCGCTCAAAACGCAGGATGTGTACCACTACCTCGGTCCGCGCTGCGCCGCCGCAGCGACACCCCGATACACCGCCCTGCTATACTTCGCGCCACGAACCGCGACCGCGCAGGAGGGACCGATGGCGAGCCAGCCCCGGCCATACACCACCCCGGACGAGTATCTGGCGCTCGAACGCCGCGCCGAGACCAAGAGCGAATACCACGACGGTGAGATCGTCGCGATGGCCGGCGCGAGCCGCGAACATAACCTGATCGTCTTCGCGGCGGTGCGGGAAATCTCGGCGCAATTGCGCGGCAAACCATGCGAAGGGTATCCCAGCGACATGCGCGTCTGGATCCCCTCGCACCACGTCTACACCTACCCCGACATCGTCGTCATCTGCGGCGAGCCGGAGTTCCAGGATAGCGCGGTGGACACGCTGCTCAACCCGACGCTGATCGTCGAAGTCCTCTCGCCCTCGACCGCCGCCTACGATTCGGGGCGAAAGTTCGGGATGTATCGCGGTTTGCCCTCCTTGCGCGAATACCTCCTGATCGCCCAGGACGAACCCCGGCTCGTCCTCTACCGCCGCGACCCGGATAATCGCTGGTTCATCGGCGACGCCCACGGCCTCAACGCCACGCTGGAGCTCGCCACCGGCGGCGTCACCCTCGCCCTGCAAGACCTCTACGAGCGGATCACCTTCGCCCCGTTGCCGATCCCCGACCGCTAACGCCGCCCACGCCAACCGCTGCTTGACACCGTCGCGCGACAATGCGATCTCGGCACCGACCGACGCGGGGAAGCGCACCGCGCTCGTCTTACCGAGTCGCGCGAGCGCCGCCAAGGGCTAGAGCGGCGACCTTTTGTCACGCTCGGCCTTGACAGGGGACCGGTGCCCGCGCCGCCAACGGCCGCGCCAGCACCTCGGCATACGCGCGCCGACTGACCCTCCCGATCGGGTGCAGAGCCACGCCAGCGTGGCCGGGGATCGGCGCGCCGAATACAACCCCGCGCCGGGCGGCATGGTAGTATGACGCGGGCGGGGCGCGCGCCCCGCCGCACGCCGCGAGGAGGAGTGTATGGCGCACTGGACCTTCCTCTCCAATCACGCGCAGGTGCTGATCTGCGTCGCCCGCAACGAGCGCCCGACCGCGAAAGAGATCGCGGCGGTGGTGGGGATCACCGAGCGCGCGGTCCAGCGCCTCCTCGATGACCTGGAGGAGGGCGGCTACCTCTCGCGCTACCGCGATGGGCGCAACAACCGCTACGAGATCCACGCCGAACTGCCCCTGCGCCACCCGGCCCAGGAAGGCTACGGGATCCGCGACCTCCTGGAATTGTTCACCCCGCGCCGCAACCGACCAGATGGTGAGTCGTGAGTCGTGAGTCGTGAGTCGTGAGAAGGTTCACTGAGACCAGTTGCCTCGCTATCAGCACCATCTCTCTCACGACTCACGACTCACGACTCACGACTGCCCCCGTCCCCCCTTGACATGCGACATATTATTTATGATAAAATTGTCTTATGTTAGCGCGGGCGCATTTGGGCTGCCCGCCGATCGGATGAAGGGATGGTGGCGGTGATGACGATCGCGCGGGAGCATGCGGCGCTGGCGGAGAGTACGCCGACCGCGGCGGGGACGCCGATCACGGTCGCCTACGGCGACGGGATCGGGCCGGAGATCATGGCGGCGACGCTGGCGATCCTGGAAGCGGCGGGGGCGCGGCTCGCGCCGGAGACGATCGCGATCGGCGAGAGCGTCTACCGTCGCGGCAACAGCGCCGGGATCGAGCCCGCCGCCTGGGAATCGCTGCGCCGCACGAAGGTCTTCCTCAAGGCCCCGATCACCACGCCGCAGGGGGGCGGCTTCAAGAGCCTTAACGTCACCGTCCGCAAGACCCTCGGCCTCTACGCCAACGTCCGCCCCTGCGTCGCCTACGCCCCGTTCGTCGCCACCAAGCACCCGGTGATGGATGTGGTGATCGTGCGCGAGAACGAGGAGGATCTCTACGCCGGGATCGAGCATCAGCAGACCGACCAGGTGGTGCAGTGCCTCAAGCTGATCTCCCGCCCCGGCTGCGAGAAGATCGTCCGCTACGCCTTCGAGTACGCCCGCGCGAACGGGCGCAAGAAGGTGACCTGCTTCACCAAAGACAACATCATGAAGCTGACCGACGGCCTCTTCCACCGCGTCTTCGACGAGATCGCCGCCGAGTACCCCGAGCTGGAGCACGAGCACTGGATCGTCGATATCGGCGCGGCGAAGCTGGCCGACACCCCCGAGGCGTTCGACGTGATCGTGATGCCGAACCTCTACGGCGACATCCTCTCCGACGTGGCGGCGCAGATCGCCGGGTCGGTCGGGCTGGCCGGGTCGGCGAATATCGGCGAGCACGGCGCGATGTTCGAGGCGATCCACGGGTCGGCCCCGCGCCGCGCCGGGCAGGACGTCGCCAATCCGTCCGGCCTGCTCCTGGCGGCGGTGATGATGCTCGTCCACATCGGGCAGGCGGACGTGGCCGAGCGCGTCCACAACGCCTGGCTCCGCACGATCGAGGACGGCATCCATACGTACGACATCCACGACGCGGGGGTCAGCACGGCGCGCGTCGGCACCCGCGCCTTCGCCGAGGCCGTCATCGCCCGCCTCGGGCAGCGCCCCGCGACCCTCCCCGCGGTCAGCTACGCCGCCGCGCCCGCCGCCGACGCGCCCCGGCCCTGGCAGGCCGCGACCCGCCCCCCCGCGGTGAAGGCGCTCGTCGGCGTCGATCTCTTCCTCGATTGGCGGGGCGGCGAGCCGGACGCGCTGGCTGCGCTCCTCGCGCCGCTCGCCACCCCCGCCCTGCCCCTGGCGATGATCACCAATCGCGGGGTGAAAGTCTGGCCGGGCGGTCTGCCGGAGACATTCTGCACCGACCACTGGCGCTGCCGCTTCCTGGCGGCGGAGGGGACGACGCTCGACCACGCGGGGATCGTCGCCCTCCTCGGTCGCGCCGCCGACGCCGGCCTCGATTTCATCAAGACCGAAGGGCTCTATACGTTCGATGGCGAGCCGGGCTACTCGCTCGGGCAAGGGCAGTGATCCGCGCCTGACGGCGACCGGCGCATGACGGCGGACCGGGCCACCCGCCCGGCCTGGATCGCTAATCGTGAACGACAAAGGAGGAATATCGATGCTGCAATCGGGGAAGCCCCACACGGACCGCGTCCCACCGCCGGTGTCCACCCCGCCGCCGCCGCCGCGGGTGGCGCGCGCCCCGCGGCGGCGTAACGTCATCGCGGCAGTGCCGTCGGCACCCCACACGCGCCCGGGGGACCAGAACGCCCTCTGTGTCGAGACGGACCAGGCATGAGCCGCGCACCGGGGGCCGCGGGTATCGTGCCGACCTGGGAGCCGTACCCGTATCGGGGCCGCCAGGTGGCATTGGCGACGCAGCACGGGAAGGGGCGGGCCATCGCCCGTCCCTTCCGCGTGGGACTGGGGGCCGAGGTGGTGACGCCGCCGGGGCTCGACACCGATCGCCTCGGCACCTTCACCGGCGAGATCCCCCGCCCGGGGATGCCGCGCGCGGTGGCCCTCCGCAAGGCCCGCCTCGGGATGGCGCTGGCCGGGACGCCCCTCGGCCTCGCCAGCGAGGGGAGCTTCGGCCCGCACCCGGCGATCCCCTTCGTCCCGGCCGACCACGAACTGCTGCTCTTCGTCGACGACGAGCGCGGCCTGGTGGTCGCCGAGTGGGAACTGACGACCGCCACCAACTACGCGCACGCGCGGGCCGCGACCCTCGACGACCTGGCCGACTTCCTGCCCCGCGTCGGCTTCCCCGCCCACGCCCTGATCGTCCGCCCCGCCGTGCCGGACACGCTGGACGGGACGCACGACCCGGTGGAAATCCACAAAGGGCTGACGACCCTGCCCGCGCTGCGCGACGCTATCGCGCGGTGCCGCGCCCGTTCCGGCGACGGCCACGCTCTCGTGGAGACAGATATGCGCGCCGACCGCAACCCCACGCGGCTGCGCGTCATCCGGCGGCTGGCCGTGCGGCTCGCGCGGCGCCTGCGCGCCCGCTGCCCCGCCTGCGCCGCGCCCGGCTGGGGTGTACTCGACCTGGTTCCCGGCCTCCCCTGCCGCTGGTGCGGCCTGCCCACCGACCTCGCACGGGGCGAACTGCTCGGCTGCGCCCGGTGCGAGGAACGCCGCGAACAGCCCCGCCCCGACGGCCTGACGATGGCCGATCCGGGCGATTGCCCGCGTTGCAACCCCTGAACGGGCGCTGTCGGGGCGGTTCGTGGCGCGTGCCAGCCCCCCGCGGCTCGATCGCCCGCCCAGGCACTCGATAACACGCCGCCCCGCGCGGCGGACTGGGAGACGCACCCGATGAGCGGCCTCGAACTCGCCCGACTGAACCTCCTCTCGCCGGTGGTCCTCGCCTTCGTGCTCGGGGCCGTCGCCGTCCTCGTCCGCAGCGACCTGCGGATCCCCGAGCAACTCTACGGGGCGCTGTCGATCTACCTGCTGCTGTCGATCGGTCTGCGGGGGGGTGTCGAACTCTCGAACACCAGCCTCGGCGCATTCTGGAAACCGGCGCTCGCCACCCTCGCGCTGGGGATCGCCGTCCCCCTCTGGTCCTACGCCATCCTCCGCTACCCGGGCCGCTTCGATGTGGCGAACGCGGCGGCGCTCGCCGCCCACTACGGCTCGGTCTCCGCCGTCACCTTCAGCGCCAGCCTCACCTTCCTGGAGAGCCTGCATATCCCCTACGAGGGGTACATGCCGACGCTGGTCGCCTTCCTGGAGGTCCCGGCGATCATGGTCGCGCTGCTGATCGCCCGCGCCCGGATGCGCGGCGGCGGCGCGCTGGGGGAGGCGCTGCGCGAGTTGCTGACCGGCCGGAGTATCCTGCTGCTGGTCGGCGGGCTGATCATCGGCTACCTGAGCAAAGAGGAGGGCTACAAGCAGGTGGCCCCCCTCTTCACCGATCTCTTCAAGGGCGCGCTCGCGATCTTCCTGCTGGAGATGGGGATGGTCGCCGCCGGGCGCTTCCGGGATCTCCGCGCCGTCGGCCCCTTCCTGATCGGGTTCGGCATCCTGATGCCGATCATCCACGGCACCGTCGGGATAGCCCTCGGCAGCGCGGTCGGCCTCTCGCTCGGCGGCAGCTTCATCCTCGGCGTCCTCGCCGCGAGCGCCTCGTACATCGCCGCCCCGGCGGCGGTGCGGATCGCCCTCCCCGAGGCCAATCCGGGCTATTATCTGACGGCGGCGCTCGCCATCACCTTCCCGTTCAATCTGGCGATCGGGCTACCGCTCTATTACGCCATCGCGCAGCGGTTTCACTGAGAGGCGGCCTGCCCGGCCGTCGGGAGGGAGCGACGATGCAACCCCGCACACTGACGCTGATCACGATCGTCGTCGAGGAATTGCTCGCCGAGCGCCTGGTGCGCGACCTGCAACGCGCCGGGATGACCGGCTACACGCGCGGCGACGTGCGCGGCGAGGGGCGGCGGCACCTCCGCGACCCGTGGGAGGGGAACAACGTCCGTATCGAGTCGCTGGTGACGGCGGAGGTGGCCGAGCGGATGCTGGCCCGGTTAACCGCCGACTACCTGCCCCACTACGCCATCGTCGCCTGGACGAGCGAGGTCCGGGCGTTCATCGCCGAGGGCCACATCGTCGCGCCCTGAGGGCGCGGTGGTCGCAACGGCAGGGCGGGCGCGCGATCCGTCACCGCCCCGCCCCCGCCCGCACCGCGTCGGCGCAGCGCTGGCGCGATCCTTGCCGGGGCCGTCGCGCCCCACGTCGGCCCCGCCGCGCCCGTGCGCCCGCAAACATTCGCACCCGTAAACATTTGCGCCCGCTGGCGCGTATATCGTCAAGGCGATACCCGGCACCAGCGTGAACGGGCGTGACGCCGATCGCGGGCGACGGCGTGGGACCGGGGCGGGAAGCCCGGCGGGGATCACGGCGCGCGCCTGGACCCGCGACCATCCCGTGTGGCAGCCAGCGAACCGGATCGGCACAGGGAGCGAAGGGGGAGAAGCGGTGGATCAGACGACGCGACAGCAATGGCAGGACTGGGTCACCCGCGAGATCGGCGGCGGCAGCGCCCGGATCGGGGCCGCGACCGACGCCGCGCTCGCCGCCATCGCGCGCGGCGAATCCTCGGAAGCCGCCGCCGCCGCCGCCCGCGCGACGGTGATCACGGTCGCTGCGGACAGCGTAGCCGCGCAGCTCACGGACAGCCTCCTGGCGAAGTCCGCGAACGGCGCAGCCGCCCCCCCCGCCGACAGCGACGCCACCGCCCGCCGCGATCTCCTGGCGCGCGTCCGGGCGCGCCGCGCCAGCGTCAACGCCTTCGTGCAGGATCAGCGCCCGCGCGGCGCGCGACTGACCACCGCCAGCATGGCCTGTAGCGGGCTCGTCACCGCGCTGACCGCCGGCCCCGCCTTCGGTGGCCCGAAATTCACCGAGGTCGCCCAGCAGACCTTCAACCTCCCGAGCGAGGCGTTCGTCTGGCGCTTCCTCTGCTTCGCCGCCGTCCTCGCCTCGGTCGCGGCCGGGATCACCACCAACATGTACAAGTCGCAAGACCTCGGCGCGCGGCTCGTCAAGGCGGAGGCCAGCCAGGGCGTCCTCGAAGGGGTCGAAGTCCTCCTCGAATTCGGCCAGGTTCCCGTCGCCGACGCTATCAAGCTCTACCAGCAGGCGATCGCCGAGATCCCGTTTATCCCCGAGCAAGCCCCCGCCAAAAGCTAACCAGGGTCACGCGGGGGCGAAGATCACCGCAGAGCCGCGGAGACATGGAGACGCGCAGAGAAGGGAGCGACCATGACCTCGAGCATGCCGCCAGCCAGCGCGTGGGTGCCCCATCCGTGGATCACGGGAGGTGGCGGGCGCATCCGCTTCGGGGCGGGTGTCTCGGCGCGGGCGTCGCTGCCGGACTGGGCCACGCGGCTGACGCTCGTCCGCGCGTTGGAAGACTTGGGCTACGATTCGCACTGGCTGCCGGACCACCCGGTCTACACCGCCGACTGCTGGGCGACGCTGGCGGCCCTCGCGGTCGCGACGAGCCGGATCCGCCTCGGCCCGCTGGTCTCCTGTGTCATGTATCGTTCCCCGTCCCTGTTGGCGAGGCAGGCGGCGGACGTGGATCGCCTGAGTGGCGGGCGGCTCGTCCTGGGCCTGGGGGCGGGACACTTCGTGCGCGAGTTCGGCGAGCTGGGGCTGCCTTACCCGCCGGGACCCGAACGTGCGCGGATGGTCGCCGAGACGGTTGAGGTGGTCAACGGGCTCTGGGGTACACCACCCGGGTCGGCAGGGCCGCCGGATGCGTCATACGCCGAGCCGTTTGCGGGCCTCCCGGGGCCGCCACCGCTCACCTATCGCGGGTCAAGTTACCAGCTTGACGAGGGGCTGTTGCGCCACGAACCGGTGCAGCGCCCGCGCGTCCCGGTGCTCATCGCCGGGGGAGGCGAGCGGACCACGCTACGCCAGTTAGCTCGCTACGCCGACGCGAGTAACTTCGGGATCGGCATGCCCGGCTCGCCGCAGGGGGACGAGGAGATCCGGAGCAAGCTCGCGGCACTACGTCGGCACTGCGAGGATCTCGGTCGCCCATTCGCGTCGGTCCTGCCGACCCACTTCCTCAACCCGGTCGTACTCGCCGAGACCCCGTCGACGCTGGCGGCCAAGCGCGCGGCGCTCCCACCCGTCTACCACTCCGTGACTGAGGGGCTGTACGCCACGCCCGAGGAGGCGATCGCCTTCTACCGGCCGCTGGTCGCCGCCGGTCTGCGCTACTTCATCCCACAGCTCGCCACCTACGACGACCTAGAGACGGCCCGCCTGTTGGCCGAGCGCGTCTTCCCCGCGCTCGATAGTTGAGCGACAGCCACCAGGCCGCAACCCCAGCAGGGCTTCGCCAGACGCGCCGTAGGCCAGTCGCAGCCAATAGCCCTTCAACGAGGCACCCCTCCCCGACGCGGGGAGGGGCCGGGGGAGAGATCAGCTCCACGCCCTTGTCCTCGCCCCTTCATTCGATCCTTTCGTCCTTCTCCCCTCGTCTCTGTACCCTCTGTGCGCCCTGTGATGAAAATCTCGCCCCCGGCCCCACCCGGCATCGCTCACTCTGGCTCCGCGTCTCTGCGTTTCATCGCCCCACTCTGCGGGCCTCCGCGTCTCTGCGTCTCTGTGGTGAAGCATCCCCTCACTTCGTCATTCGTCACTCGCCATTCGTCATTCACTTGACGCTCCCCTCCCCACCGCGTACTATAGTACGTACGCATATCAGTACGTACGCATATCGCGCCCGCACGGAGAGGAGCCCCTATGCTGCGCCGGAATAGCCCCGCCCCCGAGATCACCGTCCTCGACAGCGGCGGCGGCGATGGCCTGACGTTCGCGGGGGCCTGCGAGGCGCTGGGCGTCTCCTCCGGCGAGTTGACCACTTTGCGCGAGGCGGGCCTCGTCGCCTGCCTGCGGCGCAAGGGTCGGCAGATCTATCCGCGCGCCGCCCTCGACCTCACCCGCATCCTCCTCAGCCTCGGCGCGGAGCGCGATTGGGACACCGCGACCCTCTGCTGGTACGCCGACCTCGTCTTCGCCGCCGAAGTCGGGCGCACGATCCTGCTCCCCTCCCTCTCGCTCGGCGGCGACACCCGCGAGGGGGTCGGCGCGCTCGACCCGCCCGGCTCCTGGCTCGAAACCGGCCACGTCGCGGCGGTGCTGCGCGACCTCGGCCCGGATGGCCTCGACCACGAGGAGGTCGATGAGCTGATCCTCGGCACCCTCCGCAGCCTGATCGCCATCGCCCTCGGCCCGGACGGCCACTGGCCGGACGCGGTCGCGCTGCGCGGCTCGGCCCTCTTCCCGATCGTCGATTGGTTCGAGCGCGGGCGCACCCCGGTCCTCGGGCAGGCCGGGGCGATCGCCCGCGACGCCCCGCAGGCGTTCATGGCCCTCGTTCTCGCCTTCACCACGATCGCGCCACCCCTCTCGAAAGAGTTGGGGCAACTGGTCCGCGTCACCCATGCCAAGCTGAAAGGCGGGCTGCTCGCCGTCGGCGAGTCGGTCATCCCTGCCAGCGAGCAGGCGATGATCGGCAACGAGACGCTGGTGGCGGTCGATAAGGTCTACGCCGCCAAGGCGACCGAAATCCACTCCCCGCCCGCCGCCTGGGATTTCCAGGTCGGCGTCGTCACCGCGCAGAAGCGGACGGTCGCGCTGCAAATGAAGCTGCCGAGTGAGTTGCCGCAGCAGACGATCGACAACATCATCGACCTCATCCGCCCGTTCCTGGGTGCCTATGGCGCGCGGGTCGTCCACCTCCTCTACGAGATCGCCAACGACCCGCCGTACTGGCGCAACCCGCTGATCACCGTGGAGACGAACGACGTCCTCGACCGCCTCGGCCTCACGCGCGACAAGCGCGGCGTCCACTATTCGCGCAACCGCGAGACGCTGCGTAATGTCCTCAACACCGCGCACGGCCTCGAAATCGTCGGGGAATATACGACCTGGGAGGGGGGCGTGAAGGTCCGCAAGGCGATGCGGAAATCGGTCCTCTCGCTGATCGGCGCGACGTTCGATGACGGCGAGAACAGCGGCCTCTCGACCGAAGAACTCTTCCAGCGCGGCCTGCCGAAGACGATGCAGATCCGCCTCAACTTCTACGAGGGGGTCCGCCGCCCGGACGGTCGGCTCGGCAACCAGTACGTCCTGATGCCGCGCCTCGTAGAGCCGAAAAAGCTCTCCAAGGCGAGCCATTCGGCCACCCACGAACTGCTGCGCGCCTATCTGCTCTTCCGCTATCGCCAGACCCGGATGAAGAGCCACACCCTGACCGTCACCCGGCAGACGGCGATGGAGAAGGCGAATATCACCAACAAGAACCCGCGCCAGGCGACCCTCACCCTCCGCAAGGCGCTGGACAAACTCGTCGCCAACGGCACGATCGAGGGTTATTCGGCGACCCTCCCGGCCAAGCCGCACGAGACGTTCGAGGCGATCCTCTCCCCCTCCGCCGTCCACAACCTCCCCGCCAGCGGCGAGGAGGAGTAGGGGTTTCTGCCACTTCCACAACGAGTCACCCATCCCGCTTCAGGGGAGGGCTCCGTCACCACGCCCGTGACGAAAAACGAGGGTGGGGACAAGCCCACCCTCGCGGAGAATCGTTATTGGATTGTCCTGATCTGCATCGCACGCGAGATCGTGGGGTTGTCGCTCCGCATCGTCTCTCGCGGCTGGCGGTCATTCCCCCCTCACGTCCGGGAAGCGTGCTTCCCGCTCTACGGAGCGGATTTGCCTGAGTCAGGCACCCGCGAGGACAAGGCGTTGGCCTACGGCATCAGTCCGGTGCGGCGGCATAGCTCCACCCTCCCTTCTGTTGCGTCCCTCGCGACGAGAGAGATATGACATCTCGTCTGACACAGAGTATAACACGAGCGGCGGGGATTGCAAGGGTGGCGAGGGGTCGGAGTGTGCGAGTCGAGGTTCATGCGTGGGCGGGCGGGTGACGTTAGCTGGCGGTTGAACCCCGCATAGGCACAACGATAGGCACCGGCTCGTCATCACCGCACCGACTGCCAATTCCCGACTGTCGACTCCTTGCTACCGTGGCGGGTGCGGCGGCCAGCCCGTCGCGGGTGTTTCCGGGGCGGACGCGCCGGAGGCACCATCCGAGGCGAACGGCACGTAGAGGACGTTGAGGGCGATGTTGGCGACGGTCACCGCGCCGGTCGAGGCCGGGTCGATCAGCGCCTCGATCACGAACGATTGCGGCCCCGCTTGCGGCACCCGGAAGACCCAGGTGGGGGCCAGCGACTGTTCCAGGGCTGTCGCCGGGATCGTCCCGATCACCGCGTAGAGCGGGTGACTCGCGCCACCGTTGACCATCCGCACGCGGGCGCTCGCCATCGCGTTCGTCTGGCCCGAGGCGTAGAAGACCGCCGCGCCGGTCACGTAGGCGTACCCTGGCGCGGGCGCGGCGAGCGGCACCGTCGTCAGGATCTGCGGCGTCGTGGTGAGGGGGAACGGGCCGATCGTCGCGGCGGCGCTGATCCGCGACAACGTATTCGCCGGGAAGCCGCCGACCGTCGCCGCGTTCGCCACCGCCGGGTTGCCGCCCAGGCCCGCCGTGCGCGCCAGGAAGCTCGCCATCTCCTCGCGCGTGACCAGGCCCTTCGGGTCGTAGAGCCGCGCCTCGGCGTTGTTCGGATCGGGGAAACCGGTGGTGATCCCCGCGTCGCCGAGCGCCCGGATATTGCCGCGATGGGCCTCGCCCGCGCTCTCCAGGTCGCTGAACGTCGGCCCCGCCGCCACCACCGAGAGCGGCAACAGCGTCACCAGCCCGATCACGATCGCCAGCGGCCACGCGCGTCGTCGCGCCCGCGCGCGCCGCTGCCCCCGCACCTCGGCCCGCAATGTCGCCAGTTCCGCCTGGATCTCGCGCAACGTCGGTTCGGCCATGCCGTCCTCCTGCCGCTAGCTCGGTCAACATCCTACTCGGCGGCCGCCATTGCCCGCCACCAACACGTCCGGCCCCGCACCACGCGCCCAGCGACGTTGCGTCGGCGCGTGCACTACTCGTGTATTACCAGAAAGAACGAAGAACCGGCCCAGGCGTTGCGTCGCCACGCGCCCTTTGTACGTTTTCGGCGTGGCGCAACCCGTGGCTTTTTCATTGCCAACGTATGCGCGAGCAGGCGGGCGCTTGAGGAGCGGTGGCTGGTCACTTCGGAACGACCCGGCGACGGGCGGGGGTGACGGGTGCTGGTGGGCGGTGGATGTGGGCGGTGGCGACCTCTAGGCGTGGGTCGCGGCCCCACACGCCCATGCTATACTTGCCCGATAGTGGCGCGGCGACGGTGTCGCCCTGACCGGCGTGGGCCACCTCCCGGAGCGGCCCCCAGCCAGCGAGGAGGACCGACGCGTGGATCCCCGACCGGCCGTGCAGCACGACGTCGCGACCTTCGAGCGCCTCGGCGTGGTGCAGACCGCGCTCCAGGTCTTGCAGCAGGTGACCGGGATGCGGATCTCCCTCGTCGCGCGGGTCACCGAGGACGCCTGGACCGCCTGCGCCGTCCTCGACAACGCCGATTTCGGCCTCCGCCCCGGCGATCAACTGCCGCTACACACGACCTATTGAAGCGTCGTCGGCGGTGCGGTCGCACCGATGCGGATCAGGCATGCCAGCGAGGATGAGCGCTTCCGCAGCCATCCGGGCCTCGCCCTCTACGGGATCGAGAGTTATCTGGCCGTGCCGTTGCGACGGCGCGACGGCAGCTATTTCGGCACCCTCTGCACCCTGGACCCCGCGCCGACCGACCTCGCGGATGACGCCGCCGCGATCTTCACCCTGCTGGCCGACCTGATCGCCTTCGAGCTGGAGGCCGACGAGCAGCAGCGCCAGCAGGCCGCGCAGATCCGCACCCTGGAAGATGTCATCGCCATCGCCGGTCACGATCTGCGGCAGCCGCTCACCATCCTGCTCGGGCGGCTCCAACTCCTCGCCCGCGTCGCGCGTCGCGGGGGTCTCGCGCCCGAGGAACTCGCCGCGCGGGTGGACGAGCTGACCGGGCAGGTCCGTCGCGCCGTCAGCCTCAGCGAGACCCTGCTCGATGTCGTCCGCCTCGAAGCCGGTGGCCTCGCCCTCGACCTCGCCCCGCTCGATCTCGTCGCCCTCGCGCGGCGGGCGATCGACGACGCGCAGATCGTCGGGCCACAGCACGATTTCCGGCTCGATGCCCCGGCCAGCCTGCCGACGCGCGGCGACGAGCGCCGCCTGGGGCAGGTGCTGCGGAACCTGCTCGAAAACGCGGTGAAATATGCCCCCGCCGCCAGCGGGCCGATCGTCGTCACCATCGCCACGTCCGAAGGGGTGCGGGGCGCAGGCGAAGCCCACCTCGACGTGCGCGACGCCGGACCGGGGGTCCCCGCCACGAGCCTCCCCCGGCTCTTCGAGCGCAATTACCGCGAGGAGGCGGCGATCAGCCGGGGGATCGGGGGCTCCGGGCTCGGCCTCTACATCGCCCGGCAGGTCATCGCCGCGCATGGCGGGCGGATGTGGGCCGAAGCCGCCCCGGCGGGCGGCCTCGCCGTGCGCCTCGTCCTCCCCGTCGGGTCGCCGACAGACGCCCCCGCCTGACCGGCCAGGGGGCCGGGACGACCGCGCCGTGCTACCTGCCGCGCGACGTGGTCCAGCGCGTCCAGGTGGTCAGCGTCGTCGCCCGCGCCTTCATCAAGCAGCCCGACCTGCGCCCGACCGGCTTCTGGGACCGCCTGCCCGCCGACAACGCGCAGTACATCAACATCCCGAACACCGGGACCCAGCGCTCCGACCTGACCACCTACCGCGCCAACGTCGGCGCGGTGCCGGGCCAGACCTTGGACGCCAACTTCAACGACCCGAACGGCAACGGCTCCCGCCTCTACATGGTCCGCGTCCTCTACGCCGCCTTCGACGCCCAGTTCGGCGTCGATAACGTCCCGTAAAGGAGTCCCAGGAGCGCGCGAGCGCGCAGCGGTGGGCGGTCCCGGCAGATACCGGGGCCGCCCTCCTTTTTGTTCGCCAGCGACACGGCGGGGTCACGCCAGCCCCTTTGCACGCGCCACCAGCAGGCGCGGTGCCACGCGCCGCGCGATGCGGCATCGCCGCCGGGATACGCGTACGGCACCATATTTTTACCGCCCATTAACACACCCCCCTGCCTCCGCGCGCTACACTTGACCCGGACGTTCCCGCGTCGTCCATTTGGGGCGGCGAGCAACCATCGGACCAGACCGCGAAGAGATGGGGGACACCGATGCCACGCTGGCGTATCCCGGTCGAGTTCCTGGTTGAGGCGGCGACGCCGACCGTCGCCCGCGCCCATGTCGCCCAACGATTGCGCCACCTTGGGACCAACGCCGAGGCCCACACGGCCCCCACGCAGCACCATATTGGACCGGCCAGCCGCGTCGCCACCCCGCCCGCGC
>DATCMP010000562.1:0-3482 GCA_036563365.1 Thermomicrobiales bacterium | reverse complement strand
GGCGCGATCCCAAATACGGCGACCAGCAGCAAAAGGGCAGGCCCGCGATGACCGGTCATCGCGGGCCTGCTTTGCTTTCATTGCGAAACCGCGCGATCCGCGCGGTCGCCCCCCTCTGCCGAGCGGAATGCCACTGACGCGGCGATGACCGCGCGAGAACTTTACGCCGCCGCGCCCACGCCAGACCAACGGTCGCCGCTCACCCTTTGCCGTCACCCTTTGCCATTCGTCACCCTTTGCCATTAAGGAAGCGCAGCGCGACAGCGGTGACGGCGGCGACACCGACGGGGAGCGCCCCTTCATCATCGATGTCGAAGCGCGGGTGGTGATGACCGTAGGTCAGCCCGCGCTCGGGGTTGCGCGAGCCGATACGGAAGAAGCAGCCGGGCGCTGCCTGGAGGAAATAGGCCATATCCTCCGCGCCCATCCCCGGCTCGCGCTCCGCGACATTCTCCGGTCCGACGACCTCGCAGGCAACCTCGCGCACCAGCTCGGTCATCGCCGGATCGTTGACCAGCACGGGATAGCCGAAAATGTACTGCGTCTCGGCGCTGCCGCGCATCGCCGTGGCGATCCCCGCGACGAACGCCGGGATCCGCTCCGCCAGGAGTTGGCGTGTCTCCTCGTCGGTGGTGCGGATCGTGACCCGCATCTCACAGGTTTCGGGGATGATGTTGGAGACGGTGCCCGCATGGAGCGCGCCGACGGTGATCACCGCCGAGCGCAGCGGGTTGATCTCGCGGCTGACCAGCGTCTGCAAGGCGACGATGCACTGCCCGGCGATCAGGATCGGGTCGATCGCGACATGCGGGCGGGCGGCATGGCCCCCGAGCCCGGTGATCGTGATCGTCGCCTCATCGACGGCGGCGTTGGATGGCCCCGCGCAGACGCCGATCATCCCGACGGGGAGATCCTGCGCGATGTGGACCCCGAACGCGGCATCGACGGTCGGATTCGTCATCACCCCGGCGGCAATCATCGGCTCGGCCCCGCCGACCGACTCCTCGGCGGGCTGGAAGGCGAACTTGACCGTCCCGTGAATCTCATCCCTGCGCTCGGAGAGAAGCCGGGCGACGCCAAGGAGCATCGCGGTGTGGGAATCGTGCCCGCAGGCGTGCATCACGCCCGGATTCTGCGACTTATAGGGGACATCGTTCAGTTCCTCGATCGGCAGCGCATCCATATCGGCGCGTAACAGGACGGTCTTTCCCGGCTGGCCGCCTCGCAGCAGCCCGAGGACGCCGGTGTTGGCGATACCGGTGGTCGTCTCGATCCCCAATTCCCGCAGGCGCTCGGCGACGAAGCGGGCGGTGTTCTCCTCTTGCATCCCCAGCTCGGGGTGCTGGTGCAGATAGCGCCGATCGGCGACGACCTGCGGGCCGATCTCCCACGCTGCCCCGGTGAGCGGCAACTTCGTGACCATCCGTCTATTCCTCCTCATAGCGGTACAGCCGCGTGCTAACGCGAGCGCGGAGATTGTAGCAGGGTGACGAGCAGAACCTTCGCTCAGCCATGGCGGCCAATCGGGACAATAGGGTAGAGGGCGAGGCGACGGAACGTGATAGCGTAAATTGCCTATCCCAACGGCGTTGCTGGCGTATTTCTTGCGATAGCATACGGATAAACGCGCGGCTACCCAGACAGGCGATGTGAGGTCAATGGTAGCGAAAAGGGTCCGGGTGCCGGGAATGTCCCCATGACAGTGCTGATCCCGTTATTCGTCGCACTCTGTGCCGCCCCAATCGCAGCCGCAGCTGGGGCATTTGATCGGCGCGCAACGGGTCCGGTCGCGGTCCTCTTGGCGGCGGTTTCGTGCGGGGCGATCGTCTGGGGATGGGCCAGCGGCGGCGGCAGCGTCAGTCTCCCTTGGGCACCGACTTGGCACCTCACCCTGACCGTCGCACTCGATGATCTCGCCTTCCTCTACGCCCTCCTCGCCACGGGGATCGGCGTTGCCGTCCTCTTCTACGCCGCCTGCTATCTCCCGCTCCACCTCCATCATCAGGCTCGTTCACGCGACGAAGAGTCGCGTTTCTACGTCCTGATCCTCCTCTTCATGGGCGCGATGGTCGGGCTGGTGATGGCGCAAGACCTCCTGCTGATCTTCCTCTTCTGGGATCTGACCGCGATCGCCTCCTATTACCTGATCGGTTACGACCGCCAGAAAGCTGAAGCGCGTTCCTCGGCGCTGATGGCGTTGCTCGTGACCGGGATCTCGGCGGTCTTCATGCTGATCGGGTTCTTGTGGCTGCGGGCGTTGTACGGCACCTTCGCGCTCCCGGCGATCATCGCCGCCGCGACACCGAGCAACCGCCATTCCGTGGCGCTGGCGCTGATCGCCGGTGGGGCGCTGGTGAAGAGCGCGCAGATGCCATTCCACTTCTGGTTGCCGCGCGCGATGGCCGCGCCGACCCCGGTTTCGGCCTATCTCCATTCGGCGGCGATGGTCGCGGCGGGCGTCTTCCTGATCGGGCGAGTCTACCCGCTCATCCTCCTCAGTCGCGCGCTGCTCGACGCGCTGCTGGTCGTCGGGCTACTGTCGCTGATCATCGGCTCGACCCTGGCCCTCACGCGCGACCGCCTGAAACCGCTGCTGGCCTACTCCACGATCGCGCAGTACGGCTATGTCGTGGTAATGCTTGGCCTGGGGACCGGTGCGGGGGTCGTCGGCGCGACGTTCTATGTCCTGGCCCATGCGCTGGCGAAGAGCGCCCTCTTCCTGACGGCGGGCGCAGTGACCGAAGCGACCGGCGAGGATACGCTAGACAAGCTCGGTGGCCTGGCGCACAGGCTCCCGGTACTGGCGATGGCGAGCGGGATCGCGGCGGCGGGGCTGGGCGCACTGCCGCTGACGATCGGCTTCTTCAAGGACGAGTTATTCTTCGCCGCCGCCCTGGATCGCGGGCCGATCTTCGCCGGGCTGGCGGTCCTCGGTGCCTCGCTGACCTTCTCCTATATCTGGCACTTCTGGAGCAGCATCTTCCTGGGCGAACGACGGAGCGAGATCAGCGCATTACCGCCGGCGCTGGTCGCCCCGATCGCGATCCTCGCGTTGCTGGTCCTCGCTGGCGGGATCATCGTGGCCCCGGCCTACGAGATCGCGGCAGGGGCCGGAAGAGTCTCCTTCGCCGCGCTCGTCGCCAAGACCCCGGCCTACCATCTCGACGCACGCCCCGAGAACCTGATGGCCCTGGCGACCTACGCCCTCGGCGCACTGATCATCGCCACGCGCCGCTGGTGGCAGGTGGCGGCGGAAGGGATCACCGGTATCGGCAGGCAGATCGGGCCGGAGCGGCTCTATCGCAGCAGTCTGGCCGCGCTCAACCAGTTCTCGCGGGTCATGGTCGCCGCCGAAATCCGCGATCTGCGCGGGCGTATCGCCACGGTCCTGATCCCGGCGGGGCTGCTCGTCGCGGCGGGCTTCGCGGCGACCCCCACCGAAGGGGCCTACAGGATCGGACCGATCGGCTGGGGGGACTTGC
>DATCMP010000306.1:0-8978 GCA_036563365.1 Thermomicrobiales bacterium | reverse complement strand
CACGTACTTGATCTTGAAGGTGTATTTGTCGACGATCGTCACCGTGGCGTTCTTGTACTCGCTGCCGACGCGCTGGCGGAGGTAATACGGCGGGGCAGGGCGAATATCTTTGAAGAAGAGGACGTCCTCGACGCAGAACTTCACGTCGTCGGTCGTGACCTCGGTGCCATCGGACCACTTCATCCCCTTGCGGAGGTAGAAGGTGTACTCCGAGGCGTCGGCGTTGGACTCCCACTTCTCGGGGACATTCGAGATCAACCGGATCGTGTTCGGATCGGGGGCGTCCCACTCGATGAAGTTCTCTTCGAGTTGCTTCGTCGGCCCCACGCGATCGGAGAGGCCGCGATAGGCCCCGCGCCAGGTGCCACCGAACTGCCCGACCTCTTCCAGCGGCTTCAGGACGCGCGGATTCGACGGCACGCGCTGCGCGACCGCCGGAATCTTGCCCGCCTTGACCATGTCGGCCAGCATCGGGGACTCTTTCAGGTTCGCGGGTGCGGACGTGGCGGCGGTCGCCCCCGCCACCGGGGAGCCGGTGCGCGTCGCCGTCGCGACCGTATTACCACCACCCACCGCGAGCGTCGGCGCGGCCGATGGCGCGGTCGAGGCCATCGCCGCCTTGGTCGCCGTCGGCCCGGTGCTCGCGGCCGGGGCAGAACTCGATACCGGCGCGGTGGTCGCCGGCGTACCCCCGCCACAGGCGGTGACCACCGCCCCCGCGGCCAACGCGGCCGTCAATCCCAGGAAATTCCGCCGATTCAGTTTGTCCGACACCACAGCTGACACCCCCTGCTAAAAATAATCAGCGCGCCACCAACCCACCTCGGAACGGCACACGCCATCCGTCACGGAGAAAAGAGTCGGGGACGCCCACGATCGAGATGGCCTGATGGATTCCTCGATCGCACAGCCGTACAGGTTTGCCCAGATGCTATTTCATCATGATACTCGTCAGCTTGTTGCAAGTCAACGTCCCGCTAGAGTTTTTTCCTGCAATTCTTCTTGCAGGCATTCAGGCCGACTATTGATCTGACATCCGTCCACCTCTATCCCCGCGGGGCGGCGTTCTCGGCAAAACCCCTCGCCGCCATGTACACTGTGGCCCACAGTAGATCGCACCTGAGGATCGGCGTGGCAGTCAGCCCGCGCCATTGGGCATGGAGGGAACAGCGAGTGTCCATACCGACAGAAGGGCCGTTCTTCACCGGCCTCCTCGTCCACCGCGATTTGCGCTATCGCTACTCGTTCCTTTTCACCGAGGGCTGGCACGATTACGAATTGGAGTCGGAAGGCGGGCGCGGGCGGATCTTCGCCCCCCGACCCGATGACATCACCACCAGCTTCTCCGTCGAGGCGCGCGACCTGGGCACGACGGTGACGGGCGACGATCTGGAGACCCTGCGCGACGGCGTTGAGGAAGGGTTACGGCAGCTCCCCGAACTCACCATCGAGAAGCGCGAAGGCGAAGCGATCGGCGATCTCGTCACCCTCGAATACTGGTTCACTTTCCGCGAGGCCGAAACCGGCGCGCTCCGCAAACGCTGGCTCCGCCTCGCCTACCAGGGCCAGATCCAGGTGCGCCTGATCGCCCAGGGGGCCAGCCCGGAAGAATTCACCTACTGGCTGCCGGTCTTCAACCAGGCGATCCGCACCTTCCAATTCGCCGACTGGTGGGCCGAGATGACCGGCCAATCGTGGCAACAATCCCTCAAGGGCGACTTCCCGGACTAACGTTGGCCCGCCTGGCGGCGACAATCACGCCGCCACCCGTCATCGCGCGTAAGAACGATCGGCCGCCCCGACCCGACCGCGCCGCCCGCGCCGCGCCGAAGTCCCGGCACCTATGCGACAATCCCCGGCATAGACGCCAACGGATCGCGCAAGGAGGTATCGATGAGGCACCATGTCGCATGGCTCGCCGCGCTTATCCTCGTCGCCGCGCTGGTGCCAGCAACCCTGGCCGCCTCGGCGACCACCGATGCGCGCGCCGGGGCGATAACCGCCCCGGTCGAAAGCGGCGAGTACGTCGTCCTCTATGCGGCGGGCGCGGCCCTCACCGACGCCCGCGCCGCGATCACCCGCGCCGGTGGCCTGATCGTGCGCGAGAATACCGCGATCGGGCTGGCGACGGTCCGCACGACCAATATCGGGTTCCTCCGCGCGATCGGTCGCGAACCGGCGCTGGCCGGGGCGACGATTAACGCCGCGATCGGGCGCGCCTTCACCGGCGACGCCGCCGACCGCCGCGCGACCGAGCGGGCGCAGGCCGAGCGCGCGGCGAGCATCGGCCTCGCCGCGCCGACCGTCGGCCCCGGCGCGCCCGGTGCCGAGCCGCTGGCGAGCCTCCAGTGGGACATGCGGGCGATCGGGGCGACCGCCGACGGCGCCCACACCGCCCAGGCGGGCGATCGGCGCGTCCTCGTCGGGATCATCGACACCGGAATCGATGGCAACCACCCCGACATCGCCCCGAACTTCAACCGCGGCCTCAGTCGCAACTTCACGACCGACATCCCCCTGATCGACGGCCCCTGCGCTGAAGAAGCCGATCGGTCCTGCGACGACCCCGCCGACGTGGACGAGGACGGCCACGGCACGCACGTCGCCGGGACGATCGGCGCGGCGATCAACGGCCTCGGGATCGCCGGGGTCGCCCCCAACGTGACCCTCGTCAATCTGCGCGCCGGGCAGGATTCCGGCTTCTTCTTCCTGCAACCGACGGTCGATGCCCTGACCTACGCCGGGGAAAACGGGATCGATGTCGTCAACATGAGCTTCTTCGTCGATCCGTGGGTCTTCAACTGCGCCAGCAACGCGGCGGACTCGCCCGAGGCGCAGCTGGAACAGCGGACGATCGTCGCCGCGACGCAACGCGCGCTGACCTTCGCCCGCGAGCGCAACGTCACCCTCGTCGCGGCGGCGGGCAACGAGTACACCGACCTGGGCAACCCGACGACCGACACCACGAGCCCCGATTATCCGCCGGGCAGCGCCCACCCGCGCACGATCGATAACGGCTGTCTCAGCATGCCGACCGAGGGCGAGGGGGTGATCGTCGTCAGCGCGACCGGGCCGAGCGGGCGCAAGGCGTATTACTCGAACTACGGGATCGAGCAGACGACCGTCGCGGCACCGGGCGGCGACCTCCGCGATTTCTACGGCACGCCCGACTACCAGCAGCCGCGCAACCTGATCCTCGCGCCCTACCCCGAGGCCGTCGCGCGGGCGAACGACGAACTGAACGCCGACGGCACCCCGAAGACGCCGTTCGTCGTCCGCGACTGTCAGGGCGGCACCTGCGCCTATTACCAGTATTTGCAGGGCACCTCGATGGCCGCGCCGCACGTCACCGGGGTCGTCGCGCTGATCGTCAGCCAGCACGGCACGCGCGTTCGCCCTTCGTTCCGCGACCCGGCCACGATACGGATGGACCCTGCCCAGGTCGAGGCGATCCTCACCGCCAGCGCCACCCCGACCCCCTGCCCCGCCGCAAACCCGTTCGATTATCCGGCACTCGGCGCAGAGTACAACGCCGCCTGCACCGGGGACACCGCGCGCAACGGCTTCTACGGCGCGGGGATCGTCAACGCGCAGCGGGCCATCGGCTTGGCCTATGCGCCGGAGGGCTTAAGGTAGGTGGCGAGGGGGAACGGGCCGTTCCCGCCCCCCCGCCCGAGACGCGGCGGCGATGACGCGTTACAACGGCTGGCAGATTGCAGCAGAGCGCTATTTCGGTATCATCGCTTGACCAACCACGATTCAGGGCTGCGGGACACCGGGATACTACGTCCCGGTGTCCCGCAGCCCGCGCCGTCGCCCCGGATCAGGCCGGGTGCGTCAGATCATGGCAGTATCGCTCGATCGCCGCGCGGAGGAACGCAGGCAGATCGGGGTGCCACTTCTCGAAGAAGGCGACAAACTCGGGATCCTCGCTGTAGCCCTGGGCCAAGCCGAGGAGGGTCTCGTGTGTCGGCTCGAAGAAGTAGCGAAGATGCTGATGCCAACGCCCGATCACCGCTTGCACCGCCGCGCTCGCCGGATCCTGATCGATCAGGGCGACCAGCGCGCGATAGTTTTCCCCGCCCTCGGCGAAGATGGCGGCCTGCTGCTCGCGCGAATAGCTATCCCAGCGTCGGCGGGAGGCGTTCACGGTGTCCGCCCCCCAACGCGCGGCAGCTTCCCGCTCATACCGCTGTTGCGTCTCCGCATCGAAGCCGTTGAAGAGTTCTTGTGCGTCCATGATCCTATCTCCTTCCATATGTGCCAGTGTCCGGTCGATCGTCTGGATGAGGGTATGCAGCCGGGTAGCCCGCTGGCGCAGCGCCCGCTTGTGCTCGCGCAGCGCCCCGGCTACATCGAAGTCCGGGTGATCGAGGATCGTGCGGATCTCGTCCAGGCTGAAGTCCAGTTCACGGTAGAACAAGATCTGCTGGAGGCGCAGCGCGGCGGCCTCGCCATAGTAGCGATAGCCGTTCGCGCCCACCGACGAGGGTTTCAACAGCCCGCACTGGTCGTAGTAGCGCAACGTCCGCGCGCTGACGCCCGCCACCTTGCCCAGTTGCTTCACTGTGTACCGCATCGCCTCCCCTCCTCCCGTCGCATACCTCAACCGCGCACATGATGCACTATGACGTAACGGCAAGGTCAAGGGGGTAGCCGTACTGAGCGTTACCGAAGCAGCCTCGGCCATCGCGGTGGGGATCCGCTGGACGGTATTCCCGGTTGTAGGCGCGGGCATAGCGCCGCCGAGGTGGCCTGGAACAGGGAGATGCATTCATCGATTGCCATTTGGAGAGGGTCGCCGCCGCAGCGGCGGGGAGAGGTCGAATCCCTACCACTCCTCGGCCAAAATCTCGTCAACCGGCAGCGATAGCCCAGGTAGCACCGTCGAATCCAATGATTCATCGGCGCGGACGGTCACGACGCTACGAAAGCGCCCCGCATACGGCGCACTATGGCGCTCCAGGATACCGGCGGTGAGGTCGAGGAGCCAGGCTTCGGGGATCCCTGCGGCGGCGTAACGCGGGAATTTCTGGTTGCGATCGTAATCGAGCGAACTATCGGCGATCTCCACCACGAGCAGAATATCAGCTGGTATCGGAGGCGTGGTCCGCCGTCGAGGCCGATAAACGACAAGATCGGGTTCGGGCTCACTCATGTCATCAAGCAAAATCGGGATCTGCCCTGCCACGCGATATTCACGGGGGACCTGCCTTTTAAGCAGATAATCAAAATTCACCAAACATGTGGCGTGACGTACGCCCATCGCCGCCATCACGATAATCTCCCCATCGAGCAATTCGACCCGTGTATTCTCATCGAAGACACCGGCGGCGACCATCTGATCATACTGATGCACCGTGAACTGGTGGAGTTTCCTGATCATCCCCGCCGTCATCGCGCCCTCCCGGTTTGCACTCGGACGATACCACGGCGATCATAGCGTAATCGCGGGTATGTATGCATCGGGGGAGAACGGATGCCGAGGAACGCGCAATGATCTGCTACGTCGATATGGCCCACGAATTGCTGCTGGCCGACCCCGCGCGGCGCGAACAGCATCTCGGGCGGCGGCTCAACACGGCGCTGCGATTGCAGGAGATCGCCGGGGTGCCGTGCCTCTATCAACCGTATCGGGCGATCGACCGCGCGTTCGTGCTTCGCTGGGGGATTCGCGCGCTGGTCCTCAGCGGGATCCCCTCGCACTGGCGCAGCTACGACTGGGCGCAATTCGCCGGGCTGGCCGAGTTACTCCACGACCGCGAAACGCCGATCCTGGGGATGTGCGGCGGCGGTCAGGTGATCGGGCGCTTGCTCGGCGCGTCGGTGCTGCGCCTCGGGCGGGTCCAACCGGGCGAGGCGGACGACGGTGCCTACATGCCGGGCTGGCGCAAGGAGTTGGGCTTCCTGCCGCTCGACCTGATCGCGCCCGACCCGCTCTTCGCCGCCCTCCCCGCCGCGCCGCGGGTCTTCCTGGCGCATGGCCGCGCCCTCACGGCGACGCCGCCCGGCTGCACCCTCCTCGCCACCCGCCCGATCTGCCGGATCCAGGCATTCCGGCTGGACGATACGCCGATCTACGGCGTCCAGTTCCACCCCGAACTCTACACCGACGACTACCCGGACGGTCGCCGCATCCTCGCCAACTTCTTCGCGCTGGCCGGACTCGCAACCGGCGAGGAAGCGGCCACGCCCTGACGCGCTGGAAACACCGATACGGGATAGGCGAGCGGCAAGGGCCAGCCACCATCCCTCTCATCCCCTCTCGTCCCCCGTCCCCTCCCTGTACACCCTGTGCCTCTGTAGTGAACCCCCTCGTGCCATCAGCAATACCAACGCTCGGGAAGGATCACACCTGCTGCCGCAGCACCTTGCCACGCTCGGAACGCGGCAACGGCTCCTCGCGGAAGACGATCACGCGCGGGACTTTATAGCCCGCCAGCGCCGCCCGACAGAAGCGACGCAACGCCGCCACCTCCGGCGGCGGACCTTCCGGCACCACGATCGCCTTGACGACTTCCCCGCGCGTCCGATCGGGGTGCGGCACGACGACCACCTCGCGCACGCCCGGATGCCGCAGCAGCACCGCCTCGACCTCCTCCGGCGCGACCTTCATGCTGCCGACATTGATCTGCAACGCCCGCCGCCCCACGAGGTAATAAAACCCCTCGGCGTCCTGGCGGACCGTATCCCCCGTGTAGAGCCAGCCATCGCGCAGGATCGCGGCGGTCGCCGCGGGGTCATCGAAATACCCCAGCATCACAAACGGCGAGCGCACGATCAGTTCGCCGACCTCACCTTGCGGCACCTCGCCACCCGCGCCATCGACGATACGGATCGTCGCGTCTTCATGTGGGCGCCCCACGCTCCCCGGCGGCGCGCCGGTCGCGGGCGTCGCCACGATCCCGACACACTCCGTCATCCCGTACCGCACCATCAGGTACGCCCCGTAGCGTGCGGCGACGGCGGCGGCGAGTTCGCGCGGCACCGCCGCCCCCTGCGTCTGGATCCGCAACAACCGTAGATTCGCCGGGGGCGGCTGGTCCTGCCCGACCAGCGCGCCGAGGAGCGCGGGCGTGAGCGCGAGGTTCGTCACCCCCTGTCTCGCCAGTTCCGCTTCGAGCCCGTAGACGCCGACCGACCCCGGCAACACCACCGTCCCCCCGACGGCGAAGACGCGGCAGATCGCCCCCATCTGGAGCGACGCCGTCGCCAGCGACGCGAAAACCTCCTCGCTCGGGGTCGCCCACGCCTCGGTGCTGCACCGGCCGGCGTGGGTCCGGTGCGCGATGACGACCAGCTTCGGGCGGCCACCAACGGTGCCGGAGGTCGGGCGAATATCGCACGGATCGTCGGCCCCGACCGCCGCCGAGCGCCGCGCCGCTTCCCGCAAGGCCGCCGCAGTCGGCGTACCGGGCAGCGACAGAGGCAAGGTCAGGGGCGCGGGTAGGCCGGGGTGCGGCAGGCCGCTCGTAGTGCAGGCGAGGCGCGGGGCGAGCCGCGTGGTCAGCGCCGCCAGTTCCGGCGGCGTCAGGAGCGCGGAGAGGCCGCAGAAGATGACCCCGACCCGCATACAGGCCAGATAATCGAGGACCTGTTCGCCACCCACGCGCTCGGCCACGACCAGCCGATCGCCGACGCCCAGCCCCGCCTCGATTAAAACCCCGGCGCGACGCTCGCTTTCGTCGCGCAATTGGCGATAGGTCCAGGTATGATCGCCGTGGCACAGGGCCACCTTCTCCGGCACCAGCCGCACCGCCCGCTCGATCGTGTCCTGCACGCGCATGGTCGGTCTCCAACGTTCACTGTATCGCTCGCGGTCATCTGGTCAGGTGCGCGCCGATTTGGGGGGATGGTCGCCGCGCGCGCAGCGACCGCCGCGCGAATAACCCTCGTTCGCGCGGCGGCGACCGCTCTGGGGGATTACGATCGCGCCCTGCGCGGCAACGGCCATGCCGCTAGCGCAGAGCGTACTGTGGGTCACGCTCACGCGGGAGGTTGAACCAGATCGCGTCGCACGCCTCGCGCTCCTCGGCATCGAGGGTGAGGTCGATCGCGGGCAGGCTGTCGTCGAGTTGCTCGGGGCGGCTGGCCCCGAGGATCGCGCAGGTGATCGCCGGTTGCGCCAGCACCCAGGCCAGCGCCACCTGCGTCAGGCTCTTGCCGCGCGGGGCGAGGAAATCGCCCAGGCGCTCGGCCTCCGCGAGCATCGACTCCTGCCAGTAGCGCCGCTGGTACATCGCGCCGCTCCGCTCCAGGCCGAAGCGGGTGCCGGGCTGCACCTCGCGCACGCCGCGATAGCGCCCGGTGAGGACACCCCCGGCGAGCGGGTTGTAGGTCATCACGGCCAACCCTTGCGACTGGCAGAGGGGCAGGATCTCGTCCTCGATCATCCGAAAGAGGAGGTTGTAGCGCGGCTGCACCGAGGCGAAGCGCTCCAGGTTCCCCTTGTCGCTCGCCCAGAGCGCCTCGCCGAGCCGCCAGGCCGGGTAGTTCGAGCAGCCGATGTAGCGCACCTTGCCCGCCCGCACCAGATCATCGAGGGCGCGCAACGTCTCCTCGATCGGCGTCAGCGGATCGGGGTGGTGGACCTGATAGAGATCGAGGTAGTCGGTGTTGAGGCGGCGCAGGCTCGCCTCGCAGGCGGCGATGATGTGCTTGCGGCTGAGGCCGCTGTCGTTCGGCCCTTTCCCCATCGCCCCGGCGCACTTCGACGCCAGCACGATCCGCTCGCGGGTGCCGCGCTCAGTCAGCCAGTTGCCGATGATCGTCTCGGTCGCCCCGCTCTGCCCCTGCGCGGCCCCGGTTGGGTAGACATCGGCGGTATCGAAGAAGGTGATCCCCGCGTCGATCGCCTTATCCATGATCGCGAACGAGGTCGCCTCATCGGCCTGATTCCCGAACGTCATCGTCCCCAGGCAGATCTCGCTGACCCGCAAACCGGTACGCCCGAACTGTTTGATCTTCATGGGGCTCCT
>DATCMP010000546.1:0-2698 GCA_036563365.1 Thermomicrobiales bacterium | reverse complement strand
CTCGCCCACTACGCCCACTATCGCTCCAGCCCATTGTCCAGCCGCTGCACTTCCTCAGCCGACTGTCGCCGCGCCTCGATCTTCGTCTTGAGGCGGATCATCTGCTGGCGGACGCTGCCGACCGTCAGGCTCTGCCCGTAGGTGATCGTGTTCAGGAACGCCTCGATCGCGTCCAACTGCGCCTCGGTGCCGACCAGATCGTTGCGGAGCCGCCGGAACGCCTCTAGCTGCTCCTCCTTGGCGTGGAGCAGCAGTTCGATGTCGGCTTTCGCGGGGCCGGTCGTCCGCTCGTAGCGCCCGGTGATATTGCGGAGCTCTTCTTGCAGCACCGTCTCGTTGGTCCGCACGAACGCGCGGAGCATCGCCGAGCGCAGGAACGAGAGGTCGATCGCCCGCTCCACGAACTGGCTGACCTCGTCCTGGATATCGGTCGGCAGGGTGCTGATCGTCCCCTCGGTCTGCGTGAGGTTGGTGGCGATCTGCCGTTCCAACTCGACCATCCGGCGCAGCTGCGTTCGCCGCTGCATGAAGTCGGACGAGATCTTCAAGCGCCGCATCTGCGCCGCCTTGACCGTCTCTTCGAGCTGGCTATCCAACTCCTTCAACTTCTGACGACGTTCGCGCTCACTATAACCCGGGCGCGCATCGCCCTTGACCATATCCTGATCGGGCGTGGTCACATCGGTGAAGACCGAGAAGAGCCAGGCAGCAAAAGCACCGGCTGCCCCGAAAATCGCTAGCGGCCAGGTGATGACCGCGAAGACCGCCGCCCCAATCGCTGCCAGCAATAAGCCGATATTCTTGGGGTGTAATACCGAGCGTTTAACTCGCGTCGTTACCGGATTTTCCATCGCGTTACCTTGTCGTCTCGTGCTACCCTGTCGCCGCTCGTAGCGTCCCACCGTCTCCATAATGTTGTAGCCTATCGCGATAGTTCACGCAAGGAGAGCGCGGAGTCGGGAGTCGTGAGTCGTGAGAAAGTCCGCTGAAGCCGAGCGCCCTTCTATCAGCTCCGCCCCTCTCACGACTCCCGACCCACGACTGCCGACTCTTATCTCCCCCCCGGCTGCACCAGCGTAAAGACCACCCGCCGATCCTGCGCCTGCTGGTTCGGGTCGTTGCTGCCGGGGAATTGCGGCCTGAGGTAGCCCTCGATCAAGCGGTTGCCGTCGATCCCCTGGCCGATCAGGTAGAAGATCACCGCCCGGGCGCGGGCGCGGGCGAATGCTTCGTTAGCCTGGGGCGTGTCACCGGCCGGTTGGAAGGCCGAGCCCTCAACTTTCAGGTAGAGACCCGGCGTCTGCTTCAAGACCGGCACGATCTGCGCCAGGATGTCGGCGCGGCCCTTCTCGGTCAGCTCGGTGCTGTCCGGCTGGAACTCGACCTGTTTCAGCGGCAGTTCGGCCACCGCCTGCGTCTGCCCGGTCTGCTCGGGCGTCAGCTTCGGCACGGCGATCTGCTGGGCCAGGGTGAACGACGGATTCAGCGGAGCCTGAATGTTGTTGTAGCGCCCCGCCGCCGCCGACTTCTGCACCAGAGTGCCATCGATCAGCTTCGTCGGATCGACCGCCGCGAGTTGTTTGCCGCCCGCCCGCCAGATCGTGCCGATCTCGTTCAGGCGGTTCGCCAGCAGTGCGGGCGATTGCAGCGCGAACGCATTCTGCCCGAGCGTCGCCTGCGCGGCGAGTTTCAGCGCGTCGGTGTAATCGCCCGGCGTTTTCATCCCGGTCCACTCATTGTCGCCGGATTTGACGACCGCCGCGCCCGCCGCCTGCGGGTCATCGGCCGTCAGCTTGACCGCCTCGAACCACGCATCCAGGAATGCCTGCACCGCCGCCGGTTTCTCGTTCAGCGCCTTGGTGCTGACCACGATCACATCGAGGATCGCGCGGTAGTTATCGCTGCCGAGCAGCACCTTGCCGCCGCTGTCGATCGCCGCCTGGATCGTCGGCTCCCAGCCGACCACCGCATCGACCTGATTCTTGACGAACAGGTCCACGGCGTCATCGACCGTTTCGACCGGGCGCAGCTGCACGTCGCTAGCTTTCAGGCCGACGAGATTGAGGCTGGCGTAGAGGTAGAACTCGCCGACCGACCCCGCCGAGTAGGCGATTCGCTTGCCGCGCAGATCGTTGAGGCGTGTGATCGGCGCGCGGGCGACGATCTTATCTGCGCCCGCCGACTCATCGATGATCGCGACGACCTTGCCGGTGCTGTCATCGGGGAAGAGCGCGACCGCGTCGAGGGTCGTCAGTAGCACGTCGAATTGGCCGCTCTTGAGGGCCGCGCGCCGCTGCTCCTCGTTGAAGTCGCCGTTGAGCCCGAACGCCACCTGCTTCACGTTGAGGTTGCGGGAACTGTAGAGCCCCTGCGTCTCCGCGATCCGCACCGGGAAATACGGCGCGTAGCTGTCGTACGCCACGGCGATGTTCGCGCCCGCCGCCGCGGTCGGCGTGGTGCTCGGTCGCGCGGCGACGGTCGCCGTCGGCCCGCCGCTCGGCGCGGCACTCGGCCCGGCACTCGGCCCGGTCGAGGGGAGCGCCGCGCCGGTCGTCGCGGTCACCCCCGGCGCGGCACTCGGCGCGGCGCTGGTCGAGGGCCGCACGCTCCCCGCGGGGGCGGGACTGCCGGATGCCGCCGGACTCCCCGACGGGCGTGCCGATGGGGCAACGGTCGCGCCGATTGTCGGCGGCGCCGG
>DATCMP010000544.1:0-7342 GCA_036563365.1 Thermomicrobiales bacterium | reverse complement strand
ACAATCGCGCCGAGTGGGGCGAGCGAATCCCCGCCGGCCGCGTCGGCATCCCCGACGATATCGGTCCGCTGGCCGTCTTCCTGGCCTCCCCGCTGGCGAGCTACATCACCGGCCAGATCATCTGGGTCGATGGGGGGATGACCAGCCGCTTGGGCGCGGCGCGGCGGTAAGGGGAGTCGTGAGTCGGGGGTCGTGAGTCGTGAGAAGGTTCGCGCAAACCGATAGCTTTTCTATCGGTGTGGCGTCTCTCATGACTCACGACCCCCGACTCACGACTCGCTTCTAGCGCTTCGGCATCTTCTTGATCGCGTCATAGGCCGGTCGGGGCGAGTAGTCGGCGTTGATGATACTCCAGGGGGTCTTCTCGTCGGTCGGCGGGGAGACGGTGGAGAAGTTGAGGTTCCAGAGGAACATCACCCCCACCCACGGCCAGTTCTGCTTCGCCCAATCATAGGCGCGGACGAGGTACTTGGCCTGGTCTTCCTCGCTGATATATTGGCCGTATTCGTAGCCCTTGGCCGCGTTCTTCGTCGTCCAGCCGAACTCGGTCAGCCAAATCTGCTTCTGGCCGTCACCGGCATCTTCCATCACCTTCCGTAAATCTTCCGCGCGCCGGAAGTAGAACGAACGGTTGTCGAAGTAGCCGGGGCCGGGGCCGGGATTTTCGGGGAAATAATTCTCCGGTGGGTTGAGGGTGCCGGTCGCGTGGACCCCCAGGACGTCGAAGTATTTCTTGATCTCGCCGTTGTTATAGGCATAACTCTGCTTGAGGTAGATCGCGTCATCGATCGCCAAGGCCGGGTTGTTCTCGCCGGTCGGTGTCAGCCCGCCGTAGACGACGATCGCGTTCGGGTCCGCCGCCTTGATCGCCGGGAACGCCGCCTTGAGGAGTTCGGCGTATTCGGCGACGTTGACCGTGCCCCCGGTTTCGCCCGCCAGATTCGACTCGTTCCAGATTTCATAGGCGGCGACACGATTCTTATAGCGCGTGGCGACGGTCGAGACGAAGCGCGCGTAGAGTTGCTTGTCCTGTGGGATCCCGCCCTTCGGCGCAGCCCAGGCCGGGGCGCGGAGCAAGATCAGCATCAGCTTGACGTTCTTGCGCTCCGCCGCCGCCACGACCTTGTCGAGGGTGTCCCAGCTATAACTCCCCTGTGTCGGCTCGACGCTTTCCCAGGAGATCCACTGCCGCGCCCAGCCGAAGCCTGCACCGGTCATCAGATCGAGCGTGCGGTCCATGTCGGCGGTTGGCAGCCAGACATTCATCCCGTAGTCGAGACCGGCCACGCGGGCCGGGAAGGTGGTGGTGATCTGCTGGGTCAGCGGTCGACTCGTCGCGGTGCTGGTGCGTGGTGCCGCCGTCGTCGGGGCCACCGCCGCCCGCGTCGGGGTGGGGGCGCTGGATGGCGCGGCGCTCGGGCTCGTCGGCGCAGTCGGCTGACTTGTCGGGGCGACCGTGGCCGGGGTGCTGCCGCCGCCGCAGGCCGCCAGGATACTGGTCATGACGATGACGACCAGCAACAAAGCCGGCCAGCGTCGTCGCACGCCATTCGTCCGGCGCCAAGTGGTCCGCATGATACTTTCTGTCCCTTCGCTCGTCCAACATGCCATGCCGCGTCGCCGGTGCGCGAACGCGAACGCCGCGAATTTTACCACGCTGATGCCGCTTGGCCCCGCGTGCATTGGTACCGATCGCGCCTCGATGCCAAGATAGAACGTTTCGCCCCGGATGAGGTTACGAGTGCGGAATTTTCCGTCGCGGCGTGTCTCGGCATGCCTCGGGTATACTGCCGATCACTGAAAGGACGCATAGGGGGATACCGATGACAACCGCGCATGCCGAAGATGCCCTGGCAATCGTACCGCTTGCACGCCCGCTCGAAGCGACCGTCGCGGTGCCCGGGTCGAAGAGTCTGACGAATCGCGCCCTGCTGATCGCGGCGTTAGCGTCGGGGCGTTCGACCCTCACGGGGGCGCTGGCGAGCGATGACACGCGCTACATGGCGGGGGCGCTCCGCGCTCTCGGGATCGGCGTCGCGCAGGACGACGGGCCGCATGGGGCGACGTTCACGATCGATGGCTGCGGCGGGCGTTTCCCCGTATCCGATGTCGAGGTCTTCATCGGGGCTTCCGGGACGGCGGCGCGCTTCCTCACCGCGGCCCTGGCGCTGGGGCATGGGCGGTATACCCTCGATGGGGTGGCGCGGATGCGCGAGCGACCGATCGAGCCGCTGTTGACGGCGCTGCGCCAGCTCGGCGCGACGATCTACAGTCGCGAGGGGACCGGCTGCCCACCGATCGTGGCCGAAGCGAACGGTTTGCCGGGCGAAGAGTGTAGCGTGCGCGGCGATCTCAGCAGCCAGTTCCTCAGCGCGCTCCTGATGGTCGGGCCATACGCGGGGGGCGGGCTGACGGTGCGCGTCGAGGGTGAACTGGTGTCGCGCCCCTACATCGGGATCACCACCGCGATCATGCGCGACTTCGGGGCGACGATCATCGAGCGGGCGGATCGCTACCTGATTGCCCCCGGCATCTACCGCGCGCGCGAGTACGCGATCGAACCCGACGCGACCGCCGCTTCCTACTTTTACGCCGCCGCCGCATTGACCGGCGGCACGGTGCGGGTGGCGGGGCTCGGGCGCGGGGCGGTGCAGGGCGATCTCGCCTTCGTGGATGTGCTGGAACGGATGGGCTGCACCATCGAGCGGGGCGACGACGCGATCAGCGTGCGTGGCCCGGCGCAGCTGCGCGGCGTTGATGTCGATATGGGCGACATCTCCGACACCGCCCAGACCCTCGCGGCGATCGCGCCGTTCGCCAGCGGTCCGGTCACGATGCGCGGCTTGGCGCACGCGCGGCTGAAGGAGACCGACCGGGTGGCCGCTGTCGTGACCGAATTGCGCCGCCTCGGGGCCGTGGTGGAGGAGCGCCCGGATGGGATGACGATCCAGCCGGGCCAGCTGCACGGCGGGACCGTTGCGACCTACGATGATCACCGGATGGCGATGAGCTTCGCGCTGATCGGTCTGCGCGTGTCGGGGATTCGGATCGCCGATCCCGGTTGCGTCGCCAAGACCTTCCCCGACTTCTTCGCGCGTTTCGCCGCGATGCGCGGGTAAGTGACTGAGCGCATCACACTATCATCGCGATTCGTTGCGTTTGAGCGATAGGGACGGATCATCGACCCGCCCGGCTGGGAGCGGCACCCGCACCACCATCCGCTGTTACCCGTTGTTAAGGGTGGGCGACACGCGATCATGTATGTGCTGGGCACACCAGGCGGGTCAGTGACCTGCTCCTGTCAAACCAGCGATCCCTCTCCCCCCCATTCCCTCTCTGTGTCCTCGGTGCGCTCTGTGGTTAAATCCTCGCTCGTCCTCGCGCTCAGTGTTCTCCACCGGTCAGGCGGAGGCCGATGATCCCGCCGATCAGCGCGGCGAGCGCGATCAACTTGGGGACGTCACGCGACTCGCCGAGGACGAGCATCCCGATAATCGCCGTACCCGCCGCGCCGATCCCGGTCCAGACGGCATAGGCCACGCCGACGGGCAGGGTGCGTAGCGCCTGGGTCAGCAGATAGAAGCTGACCGCCCCGCAGAGCGCGAAGAGGGCGGTCGGCAGGGGTTTGGTGAACCCCTGGCTCGCCTTGAGACTCAGCGCGAACCCGATCTCGAAGAACCCGGCGATGATGAGCATGGCCCAGGCCATCTTAACGTCTCCTTCGCCGCGTAGATGAGACTCTGGGCGGCGCGATTGTGCATCCTGTCGTCCATTTTCGCGTGGGGGTATGAGCGGCTAGGGCTGCTCGGGCGGGTTACTAATCGGGTGCGTCAGCGTCAGCACCGTGACTTCCGGCGGGCTATTGAACCGCAGGTACGGGGGAACGGTGCCGAGACCCCGGCTGGTGTAGATCGGCGGATTCGGGTGCCAGCCCCGGATATAGCGCCGCCCGAGCCGGGGCAATAACGGTGCGCCGATAACCGGTAGGACGACTTGCCCGCCGTGGCTGTGCCCCGAGAGTTGGAGATCGACGCTGAGTCCGCGCTGCGTGACCGTATCGGCCACCTCGGGCTCATGGGCGAGGAGCAGGCGAAATTCATCGGCAGGCACCGGGGCGAGCGCGGCTTCGAGTTCGTCGTGGCTGCGTGTGCTGGAGTCGACGCCGACGAGCCACCACGGTGCGCCGAGCGGTGTCTGGAGCCGACGCGACTCATTGCGGAGCACGATGATCCCGGCCTGTGTCAGCCGCGCCGCGAGATAATCCGCCCCCGCCCAATAGTCGTGGTTGCCGAGGACACCGTACACGCCGAGCGGCGCGCGCAGTTGCGCGAGGAGCGCCAATGGGCGATCGAAGTCGCGCGCGACGCTGTTGACATAATCGCCGCCAAGCAGGATCACGTCGGGTGCGGCGTCGTGCAGCAGCGCCACCGCACGTTCGAGCAGCGCGGTGGGGCGGTGCGGTTCGTGGTGGATGTCGGTGATCAGGCCGATCCGCAGCCCCGCGAGCTCGGGTGTGACGCGCGGCAGCGGCGCTGCTACTTCCTCCAGATGCAGCGAGCGCGGGGCGATATGCTCGCCGTGGAAGGTGATCGGTGGGAAACGACCGACGATGTCGAACGCGGTGCCGAGCGCGGCCTTCAACGGATTCTTCGAGGAGAAGGAGAATTGCAGGCCGCCGACGCGGATGTGTAACGCCTCTGTGGCGGTCTCGTCGCTCACGCTCGCTCCGTTGTCCTGGTTCTGCCGCTGCGTCGCGACCGTCGCGGTGCTATTGCCGCTCCGCGTACACGACCAATTCTAGTCGCTGGACCCTGGGTGAGGCTACCGCTGGGTGCTCAGCCGATGAATGCGCGCGCGGCATTGAGGAGACAGGCGATGGTCAGGACGCCGACTGTCAAGCCCTCGCGCCAGGTGCCGGTTGTGAACCGGAGGGCCCGGATGGGCGGGATCCCGAAGCGGGCGTCGAGTGGCCAGAGGAGCGGCACGCCCGACTTTGTGAATCCGTCCGCCAGGAGATGGAACGCATACCCCCAGCCGAGTAAGAGCCCCAGGTGCGCCCCGCGCCAGGGGACGAGCGGCACGTCGCCGCTCACGGTGATACCGACCAAGGCGAGCAGCCCGACCAGCTGTGTCCAGATCCACGGGAAGAAGAGCAATTCACCGATGGCTACGACCCCCGCCAGTGCCAGCAGCGAGTGTGTGGCCCCGCGATGGCCGAAGACCTTGTTAATCAACCAGGCGAACGGTTTCAGCAGAGGGACGCCGACGAGCCGCTCGTTCGCTAGTCGCCCATCGGGGTGATCGAGGTCGGGCAGCAACGAGCCGAGCAGCACCAGCGCCAGCGCGATCGGCAGCGCCACGACGGAGCGCGTATCGCCCAGCAGCGGCACGTTCACCCCGCCGAGCGGCTGCACCCAGAGGGTGGCATAGGTAATCACGCCGATTGTGACGTGCGATTTCCCGGTCATCCGCATGCCTGCATCATCGCCTCATATAATAAGTCTCATTCGCCGTGCGGTTAATGCAAAGTCAACTCGTCGAGGACCGATACTCGCAGTGCATCCACTCGCCGCTGATCGCGATCGTTGGTCAGAAATACGTCGCATCCGGCTGCCAGTGCGGTGGCGATCTGGATGGCATCGGGTGTCCGCAGAGTATGGCGGGCGCGGAGGTCGGCGGCGCTGGCGGCGCTGGCGGCGGTCACGTCGAGCAGCAACAAATTTTGATTGTCGCTGAGTGTCTCAAGATAGCCTTGTTCGAGTTGATGGTTACCAGATCGTTTCGGGTGGGTCAACACTTCTGTCAGCGTGATGACTAAGGTATATGCCCGTAGCTGTCCCGCATCGATTCGCCGAAATATTTCTCTGGCATGAATGATATATCGAGGATTCTTCTCAACCAAATAGATAAAAAGAGCGGTATCGATGCCGACTATATCGATTCCCGTTAGTGCTTGATTCAGGCTGGTCACGGGCGATGATCCCATTCGTCGCGTAGCTGGTTGACGTATTCCTGCGCCTCCATTCCGATCGGATCATTTGCACCCAGCCCTTCAAGCTCTAAGAGGCTACGCTTGGGCTTGTCATCTGCAACGTCCTTTTCTGTCAGATCGCTCATCATAAGTTTCAGGAGTCGTAGGCGCTCCTGCGGTGAGCGCGACCGAATCTGCTGTGCGTACAGTTGTTCCACAGTAAGCGCTGTCATCCTGTACCTCCTTGTACGTCAATTTTAGCGTATCACCTCGTCGCATGACAGCGCGCCGATTTGTGCTACCATGCCGCCTGTCTAACCATCGCGACAACACTGGGGAGGGTGGGTGAATGAGCGGGTCGGCGGGGCGCGTGGCGCTCGTCACGGGTGGGGCCAAGGGGATCGGTCAGGCGATCGCACTGCGGCTGGCGCAGGATGGGATCGCCGTGGCCGTTAACTATCGCGGCAGCGCGGAAGCGGCAGCCGAGACGGTGCGGCAGATCACCGCCGCCGGCGGGCGCGCCATCGCCCTCGCCGGTGATGTGGCCGCCGCCCCGGAGGCCGCGAAACTGGTGGCCGACACCGTCGCCGAGTTCGGGCGACTCGACATCCTCGTCAACAATGCGGGGATCACGCGCGACAATCTCGCCATGCGGATGAGCGAGGACGATTGGGACGCCGTGTTGACCACGAATCTGAAGGGCGCATTCCTCTGCGCGAAGGCGGCGCTACGACCGCTGTTGAAGGCGCGCGAGAGTGGCCGGATCATCTCGATCAGTTCGGTCGTCGGGATCATGGGCAACGCCGGTCAGGTCAATTACTCCTCCGCGAAGGCCGGGCTGATCGGCATGACGAAAAGTTTGGCCCGCGAGGTCGCGTCGCGCGGGATCACCGTCAACGCCGTCGCGCCGGGTTTCATCCGCACCGACATGACCGCCGCGCTGGGGAGCGAGGTGCAGGAGGGGATTTTGAAGACGATCCCGCTCGGCTACCTCGGCGAGCCGACCGATATCGCCGACGCCGTCGCCTTCCTCGCCTCGCCCGCCGCGCGCTACATCACCGGCCAGGTGATCAGCGTCGATGGCGGGATGGCGATGTGACGAAGTACGAAGTATGAAGTACGAAGTACGAACTGGGGTTGGTGGTGGCCGTGAGTGGTGAAGAGGTGTGCATGAATAGAGCATATCGGGCAGCAACAATCGGTCGTGGAACTCCAGTTCGTACTTCGTCGTTCGTGCTTTGTACTTTGGTTGGGTGCGCCGATGCTTAAGAAAGTGCTGATCGCCAACCGTGGCGAGATCGCCTTGCGGATCCTGCGCGCCTGTCGCGATCTGGAGATCCCCGCGGTTGTGGCGTATAGCGAGGCCGATCG
>DATCMP010000541.1:0-2330 GCA_036563365.1 Thermomicrobiales bacterium | reverse complement strand
TCGCGGTACACCGCCTCGTGGGCGTGCGCGTCCAGCCCGCCGTGCCCCCCCGCGCCGCGACTCTGCCTGAAGAGCCAGGCGAGCCCGAGTCCGGCCAGTACCGCGGGGAGGGGGTTCACCTTGATCGTCTCGACCAAGCCGTAGCGCCCACCGTCGCCCGTGGTGTGCGTGCCTCCCGGGGCCTCATGGGTCGGGCGCAGATCGCTCAAGGTTTCGTGGGCGGTGCTCCGCGCGTCGCCCAGGGCTTCGCTCGCCCGATCGAGGAGTGCGCTGGCCTGGTCCTTGACCCCGGCGATGGCGTCATCGACCGCCCCAACTGCGGATTCCTTGGCCTGTGTGGTGATCTCGCTCGCGCTTTCTCGCGCCCGCGCCCCGATCGCCTCTGCATCTGTCAGGCGGGTGGGCGACGAGGTAGTGGTGATGGGGTCAGTTGCCCCGGCTGCGGTTTGACTCGTCCTGTTCAGCGGGTTTGTGCTCCGGTCCATTTGGTATCCTCCTTAAAGGTGCCGATCGTCTGTAACGGCAGCGCAGTATCGATGCCACGCATATCGGGATGGCGAGTTGTCCCTTCCGGCACCTGTCATGGCCGCTTGCCTCATCCGCCGTGAGCGGTTGGCATTGGTGGTAAGCAGACCGCGCCCGCGCCCCCCTATGTCTGCGCGGCATGCTACTACCCCACCATGCTGCCCAGTGGGACCGCCGCCCTCAAACCCCTTGCATCCCTCGGCGATTGTGGTAGTATGGTATACCAATAGACCAAAACGATAAGCAAACAGTTAAGTGTCCCCTATCACATCGAAGCGCGCCAGCTTTCATGGGGATCGGATTGCAGGGGCGGTTCGCCGAGCGATGGATGCCGCATGAACGCGAGTCTCGATACGGCGTGTATCGACACCCCATTGTCCCGACGCCCTCCTCGTTGCGCCATGCCCCCTGCGCTTCGGCGGCTGAGACGGATCGAGACCGGCGGGAAGCTGGTCGACGAGGTGGCAGGTGGGCGGGATGGTGCCGCGCAGGCCAACGTTCGCTTGCCCTTGGCAAACCGATAGCCGCCGTCGGGGGCGCGACGAGGGCTGAGCGCGGGGCAAGCGCACAGATTCGCCCGACGCGCCGATGCGTCGCCCATCGAGAACGTGGTACGCGCGGGGACGACGCGATTTCTCCCGTTTCGCTCGGGTATCTGGTGGAGGTTGGAGCATATGGTACACGATCCGCTCGCGGTCCTGGACGAGGAGTTACGGGTGCTCAGGCAGACCGGTCTGTATCGCACGCAGCGTGTGCTGGAAACGGAGCAGGCGGCGCGCGTGACGATGGATGACCGCCCGCTCGTCACCCTCTCGACGAACAATTATCTCGGCTTCACCACGCACCCGCGCTTGCGCGCGGCGGCGGTGGCTGCGATCGAGGAGTATGGCGTGGGCGCGGGCTCCGTGCGGACGATCGCCGGCACGATGTCCCTGCACGAGCAACTGGAAGCGCGGCTCGCCGCGTTCAAGCACGCGCCGGCGGCGCTCACCTTTCAGTCGGGCTATGCCACGAACGTCGGCGTCCTCTCCGCGCTGCTGACCGAGAAAGATGTCGTCATCAGCGACGAACTCAACCATGCCTCGATCATCGACGGCTTGCGGATGACCGCGGCGAAGAAGCTGATCTATGCCCACGCCGATCTCGACGTGCTCGAAACCCGGCTGCGCGAAGCACGCGAACTGCGCCCACGCCTCATCCTGATCATCACCGACGGCGTCTTCAGCATGGATGGCGACATCGCGCCCCTCCCCGGTATCGTCGCCCTGGCGGAGCAGTACGGAGCGGCGGTGATGGTGGATGATGCCCACTCCAGCGGCGTGCTAGGCCGCAACGGGCGCGGGACGGTCGATCACTTCTCTCTCCACGGGCGTGTGCAACTCCAGGTCGGCACCCTATCGAAGGCGATCGGCGCGGTTGGAGGCTACGTCGCCGGGAGTATGGCGGTGCGCGATCTGCTGATCCAGCGCGCCCGTCCCTACCTCTTCACGACGGCGCAGCCCCCGAGTGTCGCGGCGACCTGCCTGGCCGCGCTCGATGTGCTGGAAGACGAGCCGGATCTCCTCGAAAGACTCTGGGAGAATACGCGCTACTTCCAGACCGGGCTGCGCGAGGTCGGCTTCGACACCGGCCAGACCGCGACCCCGATCACGCCGGTGATGGTCGGCGACGAGGGGCGGGCGGCGACATTCAGCGCCCGGCTCTTCGATGCCGGTGTCTTTGTGCAGCCGATCATCTTTCCGATGGTCGCGCGTGGGCGCGCCCGCTTGCGGGCGATCGTCACCGCCGGGCATTCGCGGGATGAC
>DATCMP010000536.1:0-15780 GCA_036563365.1 Thermomicrobiales bacterium | reverse complement strand
GCGCGGTCAGCGCGATCGAGATGGCCCTCTGGGACCTCGCCGGCAAGGCGGCGGGCCTGCCCGTCTACAAGCTCCTCGGCGGCAAGGTCCGCGACAAGGTCCGCGTCTACAACGGCGGCGTGCGCCCGCCGCTGACCGGCTACCAACCCGAAGACTACGCCGCGAATATGAAGCTGATGATGGCGGCGCAGGAAGGCTTCACAATCATCAAGCAGGGCGTCGGCTTCCACAGCCCGATGAAGCGCGAGATCCCCAACTTCTACTATGGCGACCCGCAGAAGAGCCCGTTCCACGGCGCGCTCGATCGCGGCCTGCTGACCGAGAAGGGCCTGAAGCACGTGATCGCTTGCGTCACCGCGATGAAAGAGGTGATGGGTGACGAGGTCGGCCTGGCGCTCGACTGCGGTCCTGGCTGGACCGTCCCCGACGCCATCCGATTGGCGAAAGCGCTGGAACCACTGAACGTGATGTGGCTCGAAGACTTACTGACCGGCGACTACGTCCCCTACGTCAACGCCGACGTGTATCGGGACGTGACCCGCGCCACCTCGACGCCGATCCACACCGGGGAGCAGATCTACCTGCGCCAGAACTTCAAGGAGTTGATCGAGACCCACGCGGTCAACATCGTCGGCCCCGACCCCGCCGATGTGGGCGGGATCGCCGAGCTGAAGTGGATCGCCGAGTACGCCGACCTCCACGGGATCCTGATGGCCCCGCACGGCGTCGGCGATGGCCTGCTCGGCCTGGCGGCGCTGGTGCAGATGTCGGCCACGCTGCCACACAACTACATCGCCTTCGAGTACCCGCTCGGCAACCCACATGGCTTCGGCTACCCCGCCGATGCGCCGTCGTGGTGGTACGACATCGTGGAGGGTCTGCCGAATCCGATCGTGCAGGACGGTTTCATCGAGGTCTGGGATCGCCCCGGCATGGGCGTCAACCTCATCCCCGAGAAGGCGCAAGCCTATCTGCGCGAGGAGGACAAAGACTTCTTCGCCTAATCGACGATCACCGACGATTCAGCGAGGGCGGGCGGCCATTCGTGGCCGCCCGCCCTCTTGCATTATCAAGCTCATTCATGTGGCAAGTGGCTGACGGCTGGCGTGGGCCACCGGATGAATCCCCGCGACTGCGCGCGGGACAAGCCCCGCGACTGCGCGCGGGACAAGTCGGCGCTCGGTGGCCTCCGGCCACAAAGTCCACTGAAGCGGACTGGAGCTACGGATCGAAGCATCGGCTGGTATCGACACTTGCCCCGTTAACTATTCAGCCCCCGAAGTTGCGCGCATCGACCGAGGCGATCTGCATGATGATTGTTTCGCGAACTTCCTGCGCGAAAAAGGCGCGCAGCTTCTCGCCTTCTTCCTCGCCCATGTAGCGCGACGCCAAGGCCACGATGTCGGCGAGCGCCGCCTCCTGGTCGGCCGATTGGAGTTCGCACGGCCCGCTGAGGGTCACGTATCGATCGCCGTCCTCGACGCAAAGCGACAGGCGCGGATCGCGATGGAGATGCTTCGATCGGACGCGCGCCGCGCCCTCATTGAGGAGGATCGTGTCGCCGCGCAGCGCATACCACATCACCGTCTGGTGCGGCAGACCATCCGCGCGGATCGAGGCGACCACCGCGAAACGCCGCTCCTCCAGAAAAGCCCGTACCTCCGGCGTCAATCGCGCCGCCACATCCTGTCCCATCGCACCTATCCCTCAACCATCGCCACACAGCGGCAATCGACAACGACTTTGCATGATAGCATAGCGCCAGTTGTGGGCAGACCGGTGTGCATGTGGGTAGATGTAGCAGGGAATGGTATAGCTTAGAAAGGGAGCGACGGATGGAGACAACGGCGAAAGACTATGCGATCAACTGGGTCGAGGAGAACCGGGAACGGCTCTCCGCATTTGACCTAGAGATCTGGCGCTATGCGGAACCGGCCTGGCGCGAGTACCGCTCGGCCCGCGCCTATGTCGAACTGTTGCGCGCGGAAGGATTCACCGTCGAGGAGGGTTCGGGCGGGATGCCGACCGCCTTCTGCGCCACCTGGGGCGAGGGTGGCCCGGTCCTGGCGAGCTACGCCGAATACGACGCGGTGCCGGGGAACTCGCAGCAGGTCGTGCCGCGCCGCGCGCCGCGCGAGGGGCTGCACCCGGCGGCGGCGGGTCACACCGATCCACATTCGATGCTCGGGGTCGCGGCGCTGACCGGGATCCTCGCCGCGAAGGCGACGATGGAGCAGCACGGCATCAAGGGGACCTTGAAATTCTTCGGCGAACCCGCAGAAAAAGTCTGTGGCTCGAAACCGGTCCACGCGGCGAAGGGCTACTACGACGGCGTGGATGCCTTCATCGCCTACCACCCCTGGCCGCAGAACAGCGTCGCCTGGGAGACGCACTTCGGGGCGTATTGGAGCGCGGTTTACACCTTCGAGTGCCCGGAACCGGAGACCTGGATCGACCGGACGCTGATGCCGCCGGGGAGCGGCAGCCACGCTATCGCCCGCGCGCCGGGAGCGCTCGACGCTCTTTGCCTGATGTACACGATGACCAAATACACCAAAGAAGCGATGTTCCCGCACACCGGCACCTGGACCCTCAACGAATTTGTCCTCGCGGCGGGCGACGCGACGGCCGATAACCTCGCGCCGAAGTTCAGCCAGATCCAATACGCCTGGCGCGCACCGGACCTCAAGATCGCGGAGCAGATCGGGCGGGTGCTGGATAACAACGCGCGGCAGGCGGCGGCGACGACGGGTTGCACCGCCTCGATCCAGTGGGTGACGAAGACGCGCGTCGGCCTGCCGAATCTGGCACTGGCCGACCTCACTTATCGCAACCTGGAAGCGATCGGTGCGCCAACGTGGGATGACGAGGCGTTGGGATTCGGGCGCGCGATGCAGGCGGAACTCGGCTGGCCGCAGACCGATTTCCCGTTCCAGCCGCAAGGGCGCACCCTGACCTCGCCACAGGATTTCGAGGCGCAGTTGCGCGGTATCCTACCGCCCTGGCAGCTCCACCAGAGCGCCGATGATTATGTAGAGTATTGCTGGCATGCGCCGACGGTGCGCTTCTTCACCGCGCGCCCGACGCTACAATCGGCCGACCCGCGTTACGCCCCCCCCGCCTGGACCTACAACGCGCTCGGTGGCCTCGCGGCGGCGGTCGATCCGGGGATGTTCCTCGCGGGCAAGACGATCGCCGCCACGCTGGTCGATCTCCTGACCCAGCCCGAAACGCTGGCCCAATGCCAGGCCGAGTGGCGCGAACGGACCGGCGGTGGGATCGATGGCGAACGGTGGGTCGGCCCGCTCCTCCCCGCCAACTTTATCCCGCCGATCGATCTGCACTGGCCGGAGTACGTCAGCACGCCGCGCGGCGAAGAATGGTTCCTGCCGACGCCGATCGCGGGGGCAAATCGGTCGTTATAGGGGAAAGATGAGCTAGGCGGTGACGGCGTAGAGATGGCGGGCGGTTTCAACCGCCCACCACACACGCTACTCCGTCTCACGGTCAGAACTTATGCCCGAAATCGCTGGATAACACATATTCGTGCTCGCTCCAGGGCTTCTGCCAGCCGTCATCCGCGAACCGTTCGAGGCAGAACGGCGTGAGATCGGCCAACTTGGCGCGGCCATCGATGATCTGCTCCGCGAGCGCCTGTCCGATCGCCGGGCCTTTCTTGAACCCCGCGCCACTGAACCCGACGCAGAGGTGCAAGCCCTCCACACCCGGCGCTGGGCCGATGATCGGATGGGCGTCGGGGGTCATGTCGTAGAGCCCGGCATGGCCGCCCAATGGTGTCGCGCCAGCCATCGCGGGCATCCGCCGCGCGAGGTTGCCGAGGGCGAGCGGCGCGAAGGTTTGATCGGCGCGCTCGTCGTAGGCATTGGGGTCGACCGACTGGTGTCCCTCGCCGCCGCCGATCCCGACCAGCGTCCGATTCGGCCCCCAGTTGCGGCAGAAGATGTTGGCGGCGGTGTCCACATAGGCCATCGTCCCGCCGCGCGGCATGGCATCCGGGCGATTAACGATCGCCACCTGCACCCGGATCGGGTCGAGCGGCACCATCACCCCGGCGGTCGCCAGGAGCGGTGCGGCCCACGCACCAGCCGTGCAGACGACGATCGAGGCACCGATCGGCCCGCTACTCGTCTCCACGCCGTCAATCCGCCCGCCGACCGTTCGCAGCCCCGTGACCGTCACGCCCTCACTGAGTCGCGCCCCGCGATCGATCGCCGCATCCATCATCCCGCGCGTCGCGGCGATCGCATCGACATAGCCCGACTCGGATTCGTACGCCCCGACTACGATATCATCGAAGCGGGCGAACGGCTGCAATCGGCGCAATTCTTCGGCGGGCAAGACTTCGGAGCGGATGCCGATGCTATTCTGCAGGGCAACATTGGCCCGCATCCGCGCGATATTCGGATCGTCCGGCCCGTTCGTCGCCACGGTCGCGATCAGGCCGCAGGGGTCGTAACCGCAATCGCCGCCGACGATCTCGCTCCAGTGCTTGAATGTTTGCAGGCTGAGGTGGACTAGCGTCGCCTCGGGCCGATTGCTGTAGTGCTGCCGCAAGAGCGCACCGGTCTTGCCGCTTGCCCCGGACGCGACGGTACGTTTCTCCAGCACCAGCACCCCGCGCACACCTCTCTCGGCCAGCGCGAAGGCGAGGCTGGTCCCCATGATCCCGCCGCCGATGATCACGACCTCAGCCCGCTCAAGCATCTCCGAATCTCCAGCGAAAAATACGTGACAAGGGTAGCCCCGTGCATCGCGCGATGGTAGGCGATGCGGCAGGACAGGGCAACCGCGCTACTGCATCGTCGCGGTGATTTGGTATAGTTTCGCGACGAATATGTCACGGTCAGAGGCGTTCGCGATGGGGGAGCAAACGGTGAGTGGGATCAAGCCGGGGGATCTGGTCGGTGGCGGCGGTTTCCGCTGGCTCATTCGCGCCGTGGTGCTCGGCTCACTGCTACTGGTCTTCCTGCTGCGCTACGGCTTCAGCATGAACATCTTCCTCGCCATCCTCGTCAGCACCACCGTCTTGCTGCTCGGTCTGGCGATCATCTGGATTCTGTTGCTCACCGGCAAGATGAAGGTGAAACACTGAGCGCAGTTCCCCACAAGCGTATCGTAGAAGGATAACGGGGCGCGGCAATTGATGCCGCGCCCCGACGTGTAGGCCCTGATGTGGTTATGCCGGTGCGCCAGCCTGCTCTTCCTTGTCGGCCAGCGGAGCCTTATAGGCCCAGTCGAAGTAGACCGTCTTGACCTGGGTGAAGAAATCCACCGCCGTCTTGCCCTGCTCGCGCGAGAAGGAGCTGGACGCCTTCATCCCGCCGAACGGCGCGTGCGGCTCGGCCCCCGCCGTCTCCGAGTTGACGTGGATGATCCCCGCCTCGATGTCGCGGATGAAGCCGAAGGCGGTCGCGATGTCGCGCGTGAAGATCGACGCCGAGAGGCCGTACTTGACGTTGTTCGCCAACGACAACCCTTCCGCCGGATCGTCGATCGGCAGCACCGCCAGCACCGGCCCGAAGACTTCCTCCTGCGCCAGCCGCATCGTCGGGGCCATGCTGGTGAAGATCGTCGGCTTGACGAAGTAGCCGTCACCGAACTCCTCGTTGCCGCCGCCCCGGGTCGCGACCTCGCCACCCTCGCTCCGCCCGATCTCGATGTAGTCCATGACGCTATCGCGCTGGCTCGCGGAGACCAGCGGGCCGAGGTCGGTCGTCGCGGCCAGCGGGTCACCGACGCGCAGACCGTCGGCACGCGCGATCAGCTTCGTCACGAACTCGTCATAGACGCCACGTTGCACGAAGGCGCGGCTGGTGGCGGTACATTTCTGCCCGCTGGACATCATCGCGCCGTTGAGCGTCTGGGTCAGCGCCAGATCGAGATCGGCGTCGTTGAGGACGATCACCGGGTTCTTGCCGCCCATCTCCAACTGCACCTTCACGCCGCGCTCCGAGTCGAGCGCCTTGCGATAGAGCGCCTTGCCGACCTCATTCGAGCCGGTGAAGGTGATCGCGTTGACCGCCTCGTGGCCGACGATCGCATCGCCGATCGCGCGACCGGAACCGGTGACGAGATTCAGCACCCCAGGCGGCAAGCCCGCCTCGGCCAGGCACTCGACTAAGAGCGTCGCGGTCAACGGGGTCAACTCGGCGGGCTTAAAGACGACGGTATTGCCGTAGGCAAGGGCCGGGGCGATCTTCCAGGTGGGGATGGCGATCGGGAAGTTCCAGGGGGTGATCGCCGCGACGACGCCGAGCGGCACTCGCTCGGTGTAGAGGAAGGTCGTCGGGTTCGTCGAGGGCAGCCGATCGCCGACCGGCTGCGCGGTCTCGCCCGCGAAAAAGCGGAGGATCGCGGCGGCGCGGAGCGTCTCGCCCTTCCCCTCCTTGAGGGTCTTCCCTTCCTCGCGCGTTAGCGCCTCGCCGATCTCGTCGGCCCGCTTCTCGACCAGTTGCGACGCCTTGTAGAGGATATTGCCGCGCGCGATCGGCGACATCTTGCGCCAGCCATCGAGCGCGGCGTGCGCTGCATCCATCGCGCGGTCCACATCGGCCACCGCCGAGGACTGGAAATGCCCCAGGATCTCGCTCGGTTTGGCCGGGTTGCGATTCTCGCCGGTCGCGCCGCTGGACGAAGCGGTCCAGGCACCGCCGATATAGTTCTGATACGTCTTCGGAGTTGCCGTTGCGGTCATCGTCCTGCCCCCTTCACACGATCACGATTCACGAAACGCTGGCGAGTCTGTCGCGACCATTGTACCCTGTGTGACAGGGTCGGGTTAATTGCGTCAACTCAGCAATCCAACAACCGACGAATGGGGGCGAGACACGATGCGAAGAATTGTCTACGGTGATAATCTCGCCGTCTTGCAAGGGTTGCCCAGCGCATCGGTGCCGCTGATCTACATCGACCCGCCATTCAACACGGGACGGACGCAGGCGCGGGCGCGCATCCGCACCGAGCGCGCGATCGACGGCGACCGGGGCGACCGGGCTGGCTTCCGGGGCGAGCGCTATCGCACGACCCGGTTGGAGAGCGGCACCTACGCCGATTCGTTCGAGGATTATCTCGGCTTCCTGGAGCCGCGCCTGCGCGAGGCGTATCGCGTACTGGCCCCGAACGGCTCGTTTTATTTCCACATCGACTACCGCGAGGTCCACTATTGCAAGGTCATGCTCGACGGGATTTTTGGGCGCGACTCGTTCCTGAACGAGATCATCTGGGCCTACGACTACGGCGCGCGGACGACGAAGCGCTGGCCCGCCAAGCACGATAATATCCTCCTCTACGCCAAAGACCCGGCGAATTACGTCTTCAACGCGGCTGAGGTCGATCGCGAGCCATACATGGCCCCCGGCCTCGTCGGGCCGGAGAAAGCGGCGCGCGGCAAACTCCCTTCATCGGTCTGGTGGCACACGATCGTCAGCCCAACCGGGCGGGAGAAGACCGGCTATCCGACGCAGAAGCCGCTCGGCGTCCTGCGCCGGATCATCACGGCCTCCTCGCTACCCGGTGACCTCGTGCTCGACTTCTTCGCGGGTAGTGGCACGACCGGCGCGGCGGCGGCGATCCTCGGGCGCGACTTCCTGCTGGTCGATGACAACGAAGCGGCGCTGACCACGATGGCGCGGCGTTTCGCCACCATGCCCGACGTCGAGTTCGTGAATTTCGATCTGCCAGAGAGTGATCGCGGCGACGAGCAAGGCGCGGCGACGGGAACCGAATGATGGTATGGCTGGGAGGGCGAACGATGGACCGACCGAGCTTCCACTTCACGCCCGCGCTGGGCTGGGTCAACGATCCGAATGGTCTCGTCTATTACCAGGGCGAGTACCATCTCTTTTACCAGCACGATCCGCATAGCGTCGTCGGGGGCGGTGCGCGAATGCACTGGGGACATGCCGTCAGCGCCGATCTCGTCACCTGGGCAGAATGCCCGGTCGCGCTCGCGCCCGATCAGCTCGGTGCGATCTGGTCGGGGAGCGCGGTTGTCGATCCGCACGATACGAGCGGCTTCTTTGGCGGCGGCGAGGGGCTGGTCGCCCTCTACACCCAGTGGCGTGACGGCGTGCAGGTGCAAAGCATCGCCTATAGCACCGATCGCGGGCGCAGCTGGACCAAATACGCGGACAATCCGGTCATCCCCGCGCCGGAATTGGCCGTCTTCCGCGACCCGAAGGTTTGCTGGCACGAGGCGACCAAGCGCTGGATCATGGTGGTGACAATCGGCCACAGCGTTCGCTTCTATGGCTCGCCAAACCTCCGTGACTGGCAGGCGACCGGTGAATTCGGCATCGGGTACGGTTCCCAGGCTGGGATCTGGGAATGCCCCGATCTCTTTCCCTTGCCGCTCGATGGGGATGCCGAGCGGCAACGCTGGATTCTGCTGATCAGCGTCAACGGCCCGGGCGGCTCAACGATGGAATACTTCGTCGGGGACTTCGATGGCGCGACGTTCAACAGCGATAACCCCGCCACAACGGTCTTGCCATTCGACGCCGGTCGCGACTGCTACGCCGCCGTCACCTGGTCAGGGATGCCACAGGGAGATGGGCGCTGTCTCGCGATCGGTTGGCTGAACAACTGGCGTTACGCCCGGCAGATGCCCGGCGAGGAATGGCGCGGCGCGATGACCCTGCCCCGCGAGTTAACCCTACAGACACGATCAGCGGGTGCGCGGCTGATCCAGCAGCCTATCGCCGCATTAGCGCAGCTACGCGGCCCGGCCCAGCGATGGCCCGCACAGCATGTCCACCCTGGAACCATGTTCGATCCCGCGCTGAGTGGGAAAGCCGTCGAGATCATCGTCACGTTTGGTGACGCGACAGCGCGAGAGTATGGCCTCAAGGTGCGAACGGGGACAGGATATGGTGCCGTTGTCGGGTATGACACCGCGACGCAGCGGCTATTCATCGAGCGCGCCGAGCCGGAAGGGCTGAAGCTCACGCGCTTCGGTGGGCGGCAGGAGGTGCCGCTACCGCTCGGCGACCCAAATCTCACCCTTCACCTCTTCATCGACCGTTGCTCGATCGAAGTTTTCGCGGATGACGGCGCACTGGTCATGTCCGAACTCTTCTTCCCCGCTATGAGCACGCTGATCGCGCCGTACTGCAGCGATGGCAGCGTCGAGCTTCGTGAGATGGTGGCCTATGCACTCGCGCCGCCAACGTAGGTCCTTGCCGCTCTTTGCCCTCACTCGGCCCGTCGTCCGAGCGGCGAAAGTGAGAGATCGAGGTCGCCCGGCGATGCGCCATAAAGAGTCAGGAGGACGGCGGCCTCGCTGAGATGTTGCGTGCCGTGATTAACGATGTGGACCAGGAGCTGCCAGTAGGGCTGCACGCGCCGCTCGCCGGTGAAGCGCGTGTAGTGAAAATCGCGGTCCAGTTCGTCATCATCGAGCCGATCGAGAAAGGCGCGGACAAGCTGTTCGCTCTCCCGTAGTCCCGCGACCACCGGCGTCACCGTGGAGAACTCTGCCTCCCGAAAACGTTCGAGGGTCGGCTGGCCTTCCCAACGCGCCAACCAGTTGCGCTCGGACCAGAGCAGATGCACGAGGGTCCCGCGCAGTGTCCCCCATGGCACCGGCGCGGGCGCGACGAACTGCTCCGGGGTAATCCGCGTCAGCGCGTCGAGGACACGCGCCGTGGCCCAATAGTGATAGGTGTAGAGTGCGCGTATATCGCTCGCTCGCATGACCACCTCCCTCATCGCCACGCGATCATGGTGCCGGGGCTTCCGGCAAAGCCGCCAATGCTGCCTCGAAGGCGGCGAAGCTGGCAGCGGAAAAGAGGACGAAACGAATCTCGGTGAAGTCGGGCCGCGCGAGCGCAAAATCGTGCGCCACGCCGAGCGCGACCCCCGCAGCTTGGTCGAGCGGATACCCATAGATACCGGCGCTGATCGCCGGGAACGCGATCGTTCGCGCGCCATGCACTGCAGCTAGGGCGAGGCTATTACGGTAGGCACTGGCAAGCAACTGGGGCTCTTGCGCCCCGCCGCCCTGCCAGACCGGCCCAACGGTGTGGACAACGTGGTGCGCTGCAAGACGACCAGCCCTGCTGATCACCGCCTCGCCGGTCGGGCAACCACCCTGACGCGCCACGATCTTGCGGCATTCTTCGAGGAGTTGTGGTCCCGCCGCACGGTGGATCGCACCATCGACACCGCCGCCGCCGAGCAGGCTGCTATTGGCGGCATTGACGATCACATCGACCGTCTCGCGCGTAATGTCGCCTTGCCTGAGGATCAGGTCGGTCGAACCGAAGCGTCGTTGTGTCGCCATCCCCACCTCCATCGCTACCATCATGGCTGTATTTTGCCATAACTGATGGACATCGAGAATAGCGGTCGAGGGTGGTACAACGAGGTGTGGGGAAGGTACAAATGGGGCCGGGGATTTTCCCCGCCCCCATCGTCAAGCTCATTCTATGGTCGCGTATCAGGAGCCGAAAATCTGGCGCAGCGCGGACTCACTCGTCTGGTACTTAAACTCGTAGCCGAGTTCTTGCACTTTTTTCGGGATCGCGCGCTGGCCGGTGGTCAACCCCTCGCTGAACTCGCCGACGACGATCTTCAGCGCGAAGCCAGGGACCGGGATCCAGGATGGTCGCCCCAGCGCCTTGCCGAGACTAGCGGAAAAATCGCGGCTGGTTTGCGGGACAGGGCCGGTCGCGTTGATCGGGCCGTGCGCGCCCTCGTTCTCCAGTGCAAAGAGGATAATCCCCACCTCATCGTCGCGGTGAATCCAGGAGACCCACTGCGTGCCGGGGAGGATCGGACCGCCGACGAAGAACTGGAACGGCAGCTTTTGCAGCGCGAGCGCCCCTTCATTCTTGTCGAGCACGATCCCGGTGCGGATCAGGGCGGTGCGGACGCTGAGATCCTCGGCTTCCTTGGCCGCGTCTTCCCATTCGCGCACCACGCCCGACAGAAAGTCGGTCCCCGAGTTCGCGCTCTCGTCGAGCGGCGTGGCATCGCGAGCCCCGTAGTACCCGACCGCCGAGCCGCTGATGAAGACCTTCGGCTTCTCCTGGGCCGCCGCCATCGCCTTGACCAGGCCGCGTGTGCCGACTACACGGGTGTCGCGAATCTGCCGCTTGTAGTCAGCGTCCCAGCGTTTGCCGGCGATCGAGGCCCCCGCGAGGCTGATCACACCCCAGGCACCGTTAATGTGCGCGGCCCACGGTCCGGACTCGGCGGGCGTCCAAGAGACATAGTCGGCCGCGCCGGGCACTTTCGCCCGCGCCGAATCGGGATCGCGACTGAAGACGACGACCTCATAACCGCGGGCGATCAGCGCCTTGCACACCTCCTTGCCGATCAAGCCCGTCGCGCCGGTGACGATAACCCGTTTGCCTGCTGTCATAACCACACCTCCTGAGCGCCGCGCACTGCTAGCACCTGTACTCTAGCACAGCCAACAAATCTGCACAAGAATTGAACAGGATCAACGAACGCGCTCGGCAAGGCGCGGGTCGATTTTTCTGCGCCGGTATCATGGGTTGTACCCGGAGTAAGCAGCGTTACGACCAGGGTAGTCTACTTCCCCTGGTGGAGTCGGCGCGAACGGCTCCACCAGGGGAAGTAGCGCGAGTGGGGGACGTCCGACCGGGGCCTAGTTCACACCAATCCCGACGATCAACTCGCACGGACCCTCGAACCCTCTGGGACCCTCGAACTGCCGTAACTCCCGCTCGATCTCGTCCCACACGTCCTGACGCTCCTCATCGGGCAGCCCAACCAGCATCTGATGGAGGGCACCAAACGACTCTCGCTCGAAGCGGACGCAATCCGCCGCAGAGGGTAGTCGCAGGGGCGACGATACGACACGCGTCTCGAGATCGCGGAATCCCGCTTGTCGGAACGCCTCCTCCAAAACACCGGGGCCACCGAGGCTGAACGGGCCGGGCTGGCCGGGTGATGGCGGCGGGAGCTGCGCGCGGCGGCGAATGATCGAGACGGGGATAGAGAAGAAGCGGTTCTGTTCCGGCGTGGTATAGACCACAGCCGCCACCCGGCCGCCGGGCTTGAGCACTCGGCGCATCCCGCCCAATGCTCCCTGCTGATCGGGGAAGTAGATCAGGCCGACGCGCGAGAGGACCACATCGAACGAGGCATCGGGGAGTTCCAGCTTCTCGCCATCCATCACCCGCGTCTCCACAATCTGCCCTACCCCGTGCTTGCGGGCCGCCTGCCGGGCAAACTCGAGGAGGTTGTGAGAGATGTCGGTGGCAAGTACGTATCCCTCCGGGCCGACCCGCTTCGCTGCGGTGATCGCGGGTTCGCCCGCCCCTGACGCCACGTCCAGCACCCGGTCCCCCGGACCGACGTGGGCGAGATCGAGCAGCACCTCCGTGGCCGGGCCAAGCCAAGTACCTAGCGTCGATTCCCAGCGATGCCACGCCTCTGCGGCATGCTGCCACTGCTGCCGCGTGGTCTCCTTGTACAGCTCCGGATCGAATGTTGTGGTCATAGCTTGCCCCCTTCGATCGCATTCCGCAACATGTTATGGTCCTGACTCTCCGGCCGCATCAGCGCAATGACTACCTGCATCCCCCTTTCTCCTCCTCGCTTCCCATCGGCACGAACCCTTGCTACCGGGCTGATCTGAGCGTATCCTGCGGGCGTGGGAGAAACGTTGGAAAGGGCGTGAGATGGGCTTCCTAAGCTTCGCCTTACTCGGCAGGACCGATGTACGACATGCCGATGCCCCCCTCGTCCTGCCCACGCGGAAGGCGCTGGCGCTCCTCGTCTACCTCGCTACGGAAGGCGGGATCCATCCCCGCGAGCAGCTCGCGGTATTGCTCTGGCCGGAGAGCGACCAAGAACGCTCCCGGGCGATGCTCCGCTACACGCTCGCTGCCTTACGTCGCGCGTTGCGTGATTCCGCCGCCGCGCCGCACCTCATCAGCGCGCGAGATGCCATCGGTCTCGACTTCAGCGCCGGCGTCGAGGTCGATTTGCATTCCCTGGAAGCGGCCCACCTCCTGGCCCGTCAGGAGGCGATCGGTGGCACATCGGCGGGGGGAACCTCGCAGATCCTCGACACGCTCCAGCGCGCGGCCGACCACTATCGCGGCGAGTTCCTGGCCGACCTATCCCTGCCCGATGCCCCGGATTTCGATGACTGGGCCACCCATTGGCGCGAAAGCTGTCACCAGAAGATGGAGGTCGTGCTCGACCGTCTGGCCCACCTCCAGGCAGGGCGGGGCGAAATCGCCGAAGCTATCGAGACGGCCCGACGATGGGTAACGATCAGCCCGATGAACGAAGAAGGCTATCGGTACTTGATGCGCCTCTACCTATCTGTCGGGGATCGGGTGGCGGCGCTACAGGCATACGAGACCTGCCGAACTATCCTTGACGCCGAACTACGGGTCACCCCGATACCAGAAACGGTGGCGCTCGCCGAGCGTATCAGGATGGCGGAACCGCTTGGGCGAGCGCCTGCCCACGGGACCGCGCGTTCACCGGACCCGCGCGTGCCGCTCGAAGGCCCGCTGGTCGGGCGTTCGGACGAGTTCCTGAAGTTGGTCGAACGCTATCATGCCGCGCGTGGGCGACGGGTCGAAGTGGTTATCCTGCGGGGAGAGGCGGGGATAGGGAAGACACGCCTGGCGAAGGAGTTCCTCGCCTGGGCCACAGGACACGAAGCCGATGTCCTCGAAGGACGGGCGTTCGAGACCGGCGGTCGTCTGCCATTCCAGCCGCTGGTGGACGCGTTGCGCCCGCGCTTGGAGCGCGAGAACGCCCCGGAATCCCTGCTGAGCGACGTCTGGTTGACCGAATTAGGACGGCTTTTGCCGGAGCTGCGCGATCGCTACCCCGACCTACCGAGGCCGACCGGTGATGAGGCGGCGGCGAGGACGCGGCTATTCGAGGCTATCGTGCGACTGGGCCAATCCCTAACCCGGCGGATGCCGGTGGTCCTCTTTGTAGACGACGTGCAGTGGGCGGATGCCGGTTCGTTGGACCTGTTGCACTACGCCGCGCGGCGTTGGATAGAGAGCGACGTCCCCTTGTTGTTGCTACTCAGCGTACGGGCGGAAGCCTTGGCTGACACGCCGCTGATCGATGAGTGGCTGCTCGGCCTGCGACGTGATCTCGCCCCGACGGAACTCGACCTGGGGCCACTCACCGCCCAGGACACACTGCAATTAGTGCAAGGCTTTGGGGCGCGGAGTGGACTCGTTGGTACCACGCCGACTGCCGATCCCGACCTCGAACGGATCGCGCGGTGGCTCTTCTCGGAGACGAGCGGCCAGCCATTCTTCGCCGTGGAGACAATCAGGGCGCTGCTGGAGCGTGGCACCCTGGCCTTACGGGTGCGCGATGGCGGCGGATGGGAGGTCGCCGCCCATGTCGAGACGAGGGACCTAGCCGCGCTCGGCACGATCCTCCCGCCCGGTGTGCGCGAGGTGGTCCGGGCGCGGTTAGCACGCTTGCCCCACCCGGCCCGTGAGCTCTTGGCCGCCGCCGCCGTCCTCGGTCAAGGGTTCACGTTCGACCAGTTGTGCCGCGTGGCCGATCTGGACGAGGACGAAGCACTGTCAGCAACCGACGTAGTCGTGCGTGCCCATCTGCTCCGTGAGGCGGCAGTCGATAGCGAGGGAGTTGTCGGCACGTACGCGTTCACACACGACAAAATCCGCGATGTAGCCCATGCCGAGGCGGGTGCCGCCCGTCAGCGTGTCTTCCATCGTCGGGCGTTGGAGACCTTGCAAGGTTCCGCATCTGCGGCGCAACTCGCCCGCCATGCCCTGATCGCCGGACTTCAACAGCCGACCATCGAGTTCAGTCTTGCGGCGGGCGACGAGGCGCTGCACCTATTGGCAGCGCGCGATGCGCTCGTCCACTATGATCGGGCGATGGATTTCGCGGCCCGATTAGGGCGAACCTCTATCATGGTTGAGTTGCACGCTCGGCGCGGCAAGACCTACATGAGCCTGGCATGGTGGGTAGAGGCTCGACGTGAACTCGAGGCCGCCCTCGATGGCCTGGGAGCGAGCCAGCAGAGCGCGCGAGCGGAGGTGTTGGTGGATCTCCTGGAGGTGTGCTGGTGGCTGCTCGACGTCCCCAGCGTACGCCGTTGGGCGAGCGAGGCACTCGCGCTAGCTATCGAACTCGGGCGGGGCGACGTCGAGACGGTGGCCCACGGCTGGCTCGCCGCCGCCGTGGGTGCCGACGGTGACATCGTCGCCTGCGTCGCGCAGTATGGGCGCGCGCTAGCGCGCGGCGACGCGCTCGGTATCCCGACCCCGGCACCACTCTACCCCTACTTATCCCTCTCTTTGTACTGGCTGGGCCGGTTCGAGGAGGCGACCCGGCGGGGCGACGAGGGGGTCCGGATCGCGCGCGCGGCGAACCATACTACGGCGGCGATGTTCTCGCTCCCACATCTAGGCGTCGCCCTGGCGGGGCAAGGGCGTTATGACGAGGCCATGGGGGTATTCGCCGAGGCGCGTCGGTTGGGCCATCAGTACGGGATTGAGACCTTGCGCGCACGTGCCATCGCGTTCTCGGCCGGTTTCCACCTCGACCTCTGGGACTTCGCGGGCAACGAGGCGCTCGCGGAAGAAGCGCGCGAGCTCGCCCGCTCGCTCGGCTTCGCGCCCCCCGTCGTGAGCGCGGGGATCGACCTGCTCCTGAACTTCGCACGGAAGCAGGATGTGGGGCGGGCCGAGAGGCTGCTTGGGGAGGTAGTCGCAGCGGCGGCGGGGGTGGCAGGCTGGCATGGTTGGATCTGGGGGCTCCGCCTGG
>DATCMP010000526.1:0-7240 GCA_036563365.1 Thermomicrobiales bacterium | reverse complement strand
CGCTCGGTTACGCTCGTCCGGTGTGCGGGCGCAGCCGATCGTTCGCGAAGGGGCGATCGCCGCAACGGTCCTCGATGTCGCCCGGCGCGAAGGGGTGGACCTGATCATCCTCGGCAGCAACCTGCGCCCGGGGCTTTCGCGCCTCGTGCTTGGGGATACCGCGCAGTCGATCGTGCGCGGCGCGCCCTGCCCGACGTTGCTGGTTCGCCCGGCGCTGGCGACCGCGGGGAGCGCGCCGCCGATCCGGTCGTTCACCGACGACGCCACGCGCGCCGGCCTGCTCGTGCCGCGCACGATCGGTCGGCGCACGGTGGCGTTGTCGCGGATCATCGGCAGCGTCGGCAAGGCGAGCGAACTCGGCGCGAACTTCCGCCCGCCGCGCCGCACGACGGGGGAGAACCAGCGATATGATGCCGTGCGCGACGTCAGCGCGGGCATCACCGGCAGCGACGGGGTGGGGTTGCCGCCGATCGATCTGTATAAACTGGGGTACGGCTATTACGTGCTCGATGGGCATCGTCGTGTGGCGGCGGCAAAAGAACTCGGTCAGGATGAGATCGAGGCCAACGTGACCGAATTCGTGCCGGTTGAGGATCCCGAGGCGCAGCGAGGATTCTCCGCCAGGCGTGCCTTCGAGCGGGCAACCGGACTGACCCGAATCGGCGCGGCGCGACCCGAAACCTACGAGCGGTTACAAACATTGATCGCCGCCTGGTCCGCGCGACATTTGCCGGATGTGCCGCTGTATGAGGCCGCCGATCGCTGGTACGGTAAGGTCTTCCGGCCCCAGGCAAAGCGGATTCGCGCGCTACGCTTGAATCGTTATTTCCTCGGTGAACGGACCGCCGACATCTTCATCCGCCTCGCGGATTACCGTCGTGCCGAGTCGAAACGCCTGGATCGGAAGATCTCCTGGGATGAGGCGGTGCGCGCCTTCGCCAACCTCGCGATTGGCCGCCCGGAGGCCGCGGAGGCACCGGAAGCGCATGCCTCGGGCGCTGAACTCGTCATAACGACGGCGGGCGATGTCGAAGAAGAATAATTGTCGGGACGTATCGGTCTCCTCGCCGCCGCCACTTGAGCAATCTGCGCCGCAGTGCCAAGATAGTCTTTGGCACGACGCTTGGCGGGGCAAGACCGGGGAGGACAATGATGACCATCGACCTGACCGAGAAGCGGGCATTGGAAACGGTCAGCCCAGAAGGGGCAGGGATCGATCCGGCGGCGCTGGAACGGCTCTACGCACAGATCGAAGGGCATATCGCCGCCGGGCGCTATCCGGGTGCGGCGATCGCGCTGGCGCGGCGCGGCAAACTGGTCGCGGCGCGCGAGTTCGGGCTGGCGCGTCGGGCAACCGACGGGCAAGCGGCGGTGTCGGCGAATAGCGAGACGATGTGGCTGCTCTATTCGCAGACGAAGCCGGTCACGTCGTGCGCTATCTGGCAACTCGTGGAGCGGGGTTTGCTCCGCTGGCACGATCGGGTGGCCGACTACTTGCCGGAGTTCGCACGCCACGGCAAGGGGCAAGTCACACTCTACCAATTGCTCTCGCATCAGGGTGGATTCCCCAATGCCGGTGTGACGCCGATTGTCTGGGAGGATCACAATCAGTTGCGCGAGGCGATTTGTAACTTCACCTTGGAATGGGAACCGGGTGCGCGCGTCGTCTATCACGGGAGCGCGGCGCACTGGGTCCAGGCGGCGTTGATCGAGGCGGTGACCGAGCAAGATTATCGTACCTATATCCGCGAGCGGATCACCGCGCCGCTCGGCTTGCAACACCTGTGGGTCGGCGTACCCGATGCCCTCCACGACCATGTCGCCTACATGTATCAGCCCGGTGCGAGCGGGGAACTTGAAGGAAGTGCCGAGGCGAATACGCCCGAGCACTGGCGGGCCGGTGTCCCCGGTGGCGGCGGGTACGCCACCGCGACCGATCTGGCGACTTTCTATCAGATGCTGCTCGGCCAGGGGGCGCTCAGCGGCACGCGGATCATCAGTCCGCGTACGGTGCAGTATGTCACGCGCAACCATACCGGCGAGCGGATCGACGAGGGGATGGGGATGCCGATGCACCGCGGACTCGGTGTCCATGTGCGTGGCACCACGCCGACGATTCGCGGCCTCGGTAGCACCGCGCACCCGTCGGTTTTCGGTCACGGCGGCGCGGGCTCGTCGTACTCCTGGGCAGACCCTGAGACCGGCGTCTCGTTCACCTACCTGACGAATGCTCGCGTGGGAGAACCGTGGCACAGCCAACGCCTCGATGAGATCGCGAATATGGCCCATGCCACGGTGGTGGAGCTGTGACGACCCCGAGGGCGCGGGCGACGGAAATTATTCAGTCGCCCGCTTCGCCATTCCTCGCTTTTCAGTGGCTCGGGCGCACGAGCCGCTGACAAACCGCGAGGGATAGATTTGTCGCGGCGGACGCTGGGATTCATCGTGAGAGGTTCGATCACAGACCGATCGCATGTAAGTACCGCCGGTTGCGCTCGGCGCTCGCGCGCGGGGTGCCGAGCCCCGGCAAGACATCTTGCTCGACCACGATCCAGCCAGGGTACGCCTCTTGACGCAGCCAGGCGACGGCGCGTGGGAAGTCAACCGCGCCCTGCCCGAGTTCGCAGAAGATTCCGTTGCGAACGGCGGTGTAATAGTCCCAGCCCGCCGCGCGCGCTTCGGCGGCGGTCGCGGGGTGGCAGTCTTTGAAGTGGACATGGCGTATCCGCGGCCAAAAGCGTTCCAGCCCGCTCTGGACCGCCGCCGCCTCGCTTTCTCCGGTGCCGTAGAGGTAATGTCCGGTATCGAAGACGAGCCCCACCGTCACCGGGTCGGTCAGTTCGAGCAGGCGGGCGATCTCGTCGGGTGTTTCGACGAACCCGGCGCAGTGGTGGTGGAAAGCGACCGCCAAGCCGGTTTCCGCCATCACCGCTCGGGCGATCCGTTCCACCCCGGCGGCGAAGACCTGCCAGTCGGCGGCGGTGAGCCCTTGGGCGGTGGTGATCCGCCCGGCGCAGCGCGTGCGCTCCGGGTCGGAGCCATTCTCGTCGGCCAGGATGATCAGCGGGCGTGTTGCCTGCGTGACCGACGCTGCGGCCAGGAGTCGGGCGGCGCGGAGCGCCGCGGCTTCGCCAGCGGCATGTTGGGCGGCGTCGCGGAAGGCGACCGGGACGAACGCCCCGACCAGTGCCAGATCGCGCCGGGTGAGCTCGTCGTGGAGCGCGCTTGGCTCCGTCGGCATGAAGCCCCAGTCGCCGAGTTCGGTGCCGCTGTAGCCGGTCTCGCGCAATTCATCGAGCATCTGCGCCGGGCCGATTGGTTGTGCGTCGAGACCGGCGAATTCGAGCGTACCCCACGAACAGGGGGCGTTGGCGATCGGGATCGCGCGGCTCATCGTTCCTCCTGCCCGAAGAATAGGCGCTCCTTGGCCCGCCCCCCTTCCCACTCGGCCCGTGCAGCAACGACGGTCGGCTGCGCGCTGACCGCCGCGACCGGCACATCCCACCAACTCTCGTAGCCGGGGACGCCGACGAGGCGATCGTTCTGGATGTAGATCACGACCGTGCGATCCGCTGCTTTCGCCGTTGTCAGCGCGGCGACGAACTCGTCGTAGCCCTGGCACTCGATCACATGCGCGCCGAGGCTGCGCGCGTTGGCGGCGAGATCGACCGGCAGGCGCTCGACATCGTCCCCGAAACGATCATCCGGGAGCACCCCTTCCTGGGGGTAGAGGTAGCGGGTGCCGAACCCCTCCTGGCCGAGCGAGCGACTGAGCGCGCCGATACTCTTGTAGCCGTCGTTGTCAAGCAAGACAATCGTCAATTTGTAGCCTTCCTGGATCGAGGTGATGATCTCGGCGGAGAGCATCAGGTAACTGCCGTCACCGACCATGACGTAGACCTCGCGCTCGGGCGCGGCCATCTTGATCCCCAGGCCCCCGGCGATCTCGTAGCCCATGCAGGAGTTACCGTATTCGAGGTGGTATTGCTTCGTGTGGCGCGTGCGCCAGAGTTTATGCAGGTCGCCGGGGAGACTGCCAGCGGCGCAGACCATGATCGCCTCGTGATCGCCGTGTTCGTTGACCGCGCCGATGAGCTCGCCCTGACTCGGCAGCGGCGTATTGCGGATCGCGTAGATCCGCTCGACCTCGGCTTCCCACCCGTCGTGGAGCCGCGCGACCTCGTCGCGGTACGTATCCGCGACCCGGTACTCGCCGAGCAGTGTGATCAGCTCCGCGATCGTTGCTCGCGCGTCGCCGGTCAACGCGAGCGCGCCCTGCTTGGCGCTATCGAACGACGCGACGTTGATATTGACGAAGCGCACCGCCGGATCCTGAAAGGCGGTCTGCGAGGCGGTGGTGAAGTCGCTGTAGCGGGTGCCGATCCCGATGATCAGGTCGGCGTCGTGCGCGACACGATTGGCGGCGAAGGTGCCGGTCGCCCCGATCGCCCCGAGATTGCTGGGGTGGTCGTAGCGCAGGCTGCCCTTCCCGGCCATCGTCTCGCCGACCGGGATCCCGGTCCGCTCGACCAATGTTTGCAGGGCGGCGGTCGCCTCGCTGTACTGAACGCCACCCCCTGCGACGATCAGCGGGCACTCGCTGGCGCGGATCCACGCCGCCGCCCGCTCCAACGCCTCGCGGTCGGCGCGCGGGCGTCCGATCCGCCAGATGCGGCGGGCGAAGAACTCCGCCGGATAATCGAACGCCTCTGTCTGCACATCCTGCGGCAGGGCGAGGGTTACCGCGCCGGTCGTGGCCGGATCGGTGAGGACGCGCATCGCTGCCGGGAGGGCGGTGAGGAGCTGATCGGGCCGGTTGATCCGATCCCAATAGCGACTGACCGGTCGGAAGCAGTCGTTCGCGGAGAAATCCTGCGAACCCTCATATTCGACCTGCTGCAAGACCGGGGCGACGTTACGCCGAGCGAAGATGTCGCCCGGCAATAGCAGGACCGGCAGGCGGTTGATCGTGGCGGTGGCCGCGCCGGTGATCATATTGGTCGCGCCGGGGCCGATCGATGAGGTGCAGGCGAACGTTTGCAGACGGTTCTTCGTCTTGGCGTAGGCGATGGCGGTGTGGACCATCGCCTGCTCGTTGCGCGTTTGGTAATAGCGGAACTGCGGCATCTGCCCGAGCGCCTGCCCGATCCCGGCGATATTGCCGTGGCCGAAGATCCCGAAACAGCCCGCGAAGAATCGGTGTTCGACTCCGTCGCGCTCGACCCACTGCCCTTGCAGATAGGTGATCAGCGCCTGCGCCATCGTCAGGCGTACCGTCCCCGGTTGACTCATGCTCCCTCCGCTCCTAGCCCCACGTATCGTCGCCAAGCCAGACGCATCGTAGCACCTTTCGGGACGTGCCGAGGGCTGATTAACGCGTTGCCCCCGACAGGGCAATGTCGGGGGCAACGGCGACTTGTGCTGCTGGTATCGCTGTTTACGGCAACTCGATCGTCGGGAGGAAGCGCGGCGGTTGCCAAACCTGGGTCGCTTGCTCGAACGCGTAGGCCAGGCGGATGAGGGTCGGTTCGCTGTAGGCGGTGCCCATGAAGCTGATATTGACCGGCAGCCCGTGCATATAGCCTGCCGGGAGCGTGATGATCGGGTAGCCCGCGAGGGCGGCGGGGGTCGAAGCGCCGCCGAGCCCGCGGTTGCCGTTGAGTTGATCTGTCGTGAACGCGGGCGCGGCGGTCGGGGTGATCAGGGCGTCGAGGTTGTGGGCCTTCAGGGCCGCATCGATCCCCTCCTCGCGGGCCAGGCGCTGGCCGGTGGCGAGGACCTCGCGATATTCCGGCGTCGTCAGCGGCCCCTTCTCCTGCGCCCGCAGCAGCAATTCCTGGCCGAAGTACGGCATTTCCTCATCGGCATGGGCCTCGTTGAACGCGATGATATCGGCGAGCGTACGCACCGGTAGGCCGGTGCGGGTGGCGAGGTAGGCGTTCAGATCGGCCTTGAACTCGTAGGCGAGCACCTCAGCAGGGTGTTTGGCGATCTCCTCCGCGGTCGGGATGTCGGCGGGGTCGATGATCGTCGCCCCCGCAGCGCGCAGGGTGGCGATCGCCGCCTCCGCGATGCGGTCGGCGTGTTCGCTGTAACCGAAATATTGCTTGCGAGCGACGCCGATTCGCGCGCCGCGCAAGCCGTCGCGATCGAGGAAGCGGGTGTAATCGGTGTGGGCGTGCGGCGCTGCCGCTGTCGTCGCCGGATCGCGCGGGTCGAGGCCGACGATCGCGCCGAGGACCGCCGCCGCGTCGGCGACCGACCGCGCCATCGGGCCGACCGTGTCCTGGCTGTGGGCGATCGGTATGACCCCCGCGCGACTGGTCAGCCCGACCGTCGGCTTGATCCCGACCACCCCGGACGCCGCGGCGGGGGAGACGATCGAGCCATTCGTCTCGGTGCCGAGGGTCGCCGCCGCGAAACCGGCCGCCGCCGCGACCCCCGAGCCCGAACTGGAGCCGGAAGGGTTGCGGTCGAGGGCGTAGGGGTTGCGCGTCTGCCGCCCGCGCCCGCTCCAGCCGCTCGAAGAACGGGTCGAGCGGTAGTTCGCGAACTCGCTGAGATTGGCCTTGCCGAGGATGATCGCGCCCGCCGCGCGCAGTTTGGCGGCGACCCCGGCATCCTGCGGGGCCGGTGCGCCGACGAGGGCGAGCGAACCGGCGGTCGTCTGCATCTTGTCGGCGGTGTCGATATTGTCCTTGATGATGATCGGGATCCCATGCAGCGGGCCACGAGCGTTGCCTGTTGCGCGCTCGGCGTCCAACTGCTGCGCGATCGCGCGCGCGTCCGGGTTGAGTTCGATCACCGAGCGCGTCAGGTGATCGTATTCTGCGATCCGACCGAGGTAGTGTTCGACAAGGGACAGGGCGGTGAAGATTCCTGTCGCCTGCGCCGCCGCGAGTTCCGCGATAGTGTTCGGTACTATGCCGCTTGATCCCTGATCGACCATCATCCCCTCCCGATCGGGCTACACGCCCGAGGCTGACTGGCACACACGTAGTAGCCGATGGTTCGCGACCGGCACCCGCCTCTCTCGTCGACCGTACGGCCCGCTGCGGAGGATAACGCGCGTCGGTACGCGGCGTTGTGCGCGCGTACCTGGTAATCCGGCCTGCGTGCCCATGTATCTGGTCAGCGGCACGTCGAAAGTTACAGTACCACATCGAGGGGGAGCCGGCGTGTTGCATCGGCGCGAGGCATCGGGACTTCGTGTCGGAACAACGAGGTTTCAGTCGATTTG
>DATCMP010000521.1:0-12008 GCA_036563365.1 Thermomicrobiales bacterium | reverse complement strand
ATCGCCCGCCTAGCGCTACCCCTTATCGACGCTGCGACCGCTCATCGACCGCGAACGAGAAGATGTCCGGGCGGGCGTAGTGGCCGACCGGGTCGAAGTCGAAGCGCGCCCCGGCGAGGGCGTCGGGGTCGAGATCGGCATAGAGGATCCCCTCGCTGCCGTAGAGGGGACCGGCCAGGTAGTCGCCGAGCGGCGAGACGATCGCGCTGCCGCCCCGGCTCATCTCCTCAGGGGCCATCTCCAGGTCGCTGAGGGCTTCGGGGCCGAGGTCGTGCGGGTACATACCCTTGGTGACATACTGGTTCGCGGCGAGGACGAAGCAACGCCCTTCGAGCGCGATATGCTGGATCGTTGATTGCCAGGCGTCGCGCGCGTCGGCGGTCGGCGCGAGATAGAGTTCGACCCCTTTAGTGTAGAGGGCGGTGCGCGCCAGCGGCATGTAATTCTCCCAGCAGATCAGCCCGCCGAGCCGCCCGATCGCCGTCTCGAAGACCGGCAGGGTGCTGCCATCCCCCTCGCCCCAGATCAGGCGCTCGGCGGCGGTCGGCTTCAGCTTGCGGTGTTTGCCCAGCAATGCGCCATCCGGCCCGAAGTAGAGGAGGGTGCAGTAGAGGGTGCCGCCGATCGCGTCACGCTCGATGATCCCGATCGCCAGCCAGATCCCGGCCTCGCGCGCCGCCGCGCCGAGCCGATCAGTCGCCGCGCTTGGCACCTCGACCGCGTTGCGATGGTAGCGCGCGAAGAGGCGGCGGCCCTCGTCGCTGCGGCTGCCGACGATCACGCCGAAGCTGAGCCCGCGCGGGTAGGCCGGGACGAACGCCTCCGGGAAGAGGACGAATCGCGCCCCGCCCGCCGCCGCCTCGCCGATCAGACCGATCGCCTTATCGATCGTCGCCTCGCGGTTGAAGAGGATCGGCGCGGCCTGCACCACCGCCACGCGCACCGGACTGGCTTGGTCAACCATTTTCCTGCTCCCTGCCGCGCTATGCGGGCGATTCATCGCGTTTAACTGAACGAGAGGTCCGCGCCATAGAGGGTCAGCCCGAGGGTCCGGGCCACCCCTTGCGATGCCAAATTGTCCCACGCGGTGCTGTAGAGGGGGAGCCGCCCGGTCGCGCGGATCGCGGTAGCCCAAGCGGCGACCGTCGACGCCGCGTAGCCGCGCCCGCGATAGCCCGGCACCGTCTCGGCCCCGGCCTCCGCTGCGTCCGGCGAGAGGCGCGAACTGCAACAGACCGCCACCGCGTCGTCACCGTCCAACACGGCGATGCACGGCTGGCTGTTGACAAAGTCGCGCGCCCAGCCGGGGAAGTGTTTCTCTAACGCAGTGCTCGCGGTCAGTTGCACCGCCGCGACCGGCCGCGGCGCGGCGATCCCTGCGGGGCAATACCAGGCCGGGCCGGACCAGACGCCGGCGATCGGCGCATGGGCGTGCAGGAGCGCTCGCAACGGCTTGTCGCAGCGGAGCGGTGCGCGCAACTCGGCGCTCGGCAGCTCGGCGACCAGGAGGGCGTCGATCTCGCACGCCAGCGACTCCGGCAGATCGTGGCGGCAATGCCACCGGTTCCCTTCGCCGGTACGCCCGATGAAGAGGCGCGGCGCGGGTGAAGGGTCAGACTCGTTGATGGCGAGGATCCGCCCTGCCGCATCGAGTCGGAAGAGCGCGGCGGCTTGGATCGCCATGATCGCCAGTTCGCCTGACATCGTTCTCCGTCGTTACTTACGCACGCTGATGCTGGTTGGATCGACTCGTTACTGTAGTCGGTGGCGCTTGGTTGGCGTGGGTCGCCGGATGAATTCGGCGCTAGGTGGCTGCGGCCACGAAGCCTACTGAAGTAGGCTGGGTTTGGCAGTGGCACGATGGCTGTCGGGATAGGCAGTGCCTAGCAGCGAACCTAGTCCACTTCAGGGACCGTGGTCCCCTGCCGGGTCAGGGGATTTGTGGCTGCAGCCCTTAGCCGGGACTTCAGTCCCGGACTGGCCCGCAGGCCACTCCATCGGCTTCATCCGGCGATCCACGTTGACGATACCACTACCCCGTGGCCCACGCTCGCCGCCATCACGCCCCTCACCCGCGCGCCGCGCTATCGACGCCCGCTTTCCAGCCCGCCGCGCGGGCGGAACTGAGGACCTGATACGAGCCGAGGACGTTGAGGAAGATGCAGTGGGCGCGTAGCTCGTCGATCGACGATTCGTAGCGTGCATCGGCCGGATCGCCCTCAACGTCGGCGTAGAAATAATAATCCCAGGGGCGTTCACGAGCGGGGCGCGACTCGATCTTGGTGAGGTTAAGGCCGTTGGTGGCGATCGGGCCGAGCGCCTTGTAGAGCGACCCCGGCGTGTTCGGCACCGAGAAGACCAGCGAGCGCTTCACGACCCCCGGCGCGACCGGTGGCAGGACGAACCGCTCGGGAGCGACCGGCGAGCCGATCGGCGCGAGGACGAGGAACTTGGTGAAGTTGTAGGGGTTATCCTCGATCTTCTCGGCCAGGACATGCAAGCCGTGCAGCTCGGCGGCGTGCAGCCCGGCGATCGCCGCCTGCCCGCGCAGCCCTTCTTCGCGGACCCGCCGCGCGCTCCCCGCTGTATCGCCGCCGATCACCCCTTTGATCCCATGCTTCGTCAGGAAACCGTGCGTCTGCGCCAACGCCTGCGGGTGCGACAGGGCGACGGTAATGTCGGACAGTTCGTCGCCGGGCAGCGCGAGGAGGTAGTGGTGGACCCAGAGGTCGAATTCGCCCCGAATCGTGACCGCCTCATGATGGGCCAGGAGGAGATCGTAGGTATCGTTGATCGAACCCGCCTGCGAGTTCTCGACCGCTACCACGCCAAACTCGACCGTCCCCGCCGCGACCGCCTCGAAGATCGCCGCGAAGGTGGCGCAGGGCACCGTCTCGCTCGGGCCGAAGATCGCCAGCGCCGCCTCTTCGGTGTTCGCGCCGGGATTGCCATAGTGCGCCACGCGCGGTCGGGTCATCCACTCCCCCTTTTCTGCGGCTCATATCGCCCACCATTGTGCAGAGTACGGTACCATGCCCCACCCGGAGCGTCTAGCGGCGCTGCGATGATCTGCATACAGGAGCGACGATGATGAACGCGATGCAGGAGCGAGTACAGGAGACGATCGAGTGGCTGGTCGCTTCCGGTGCCGAGCGTGGGTTACAGGTCGCCGTCTATCTGCGCGGGGAGTTGGTGGTGGATGCGGTCACCGGGATCGCCGACGCGACGACCGGGCGGCTGGTCGCCCCGGACACGCTGTTCTACGCTGCCTCGACCGGTAAGGGGGTGGCCGCGACGGCTGTCCACGTCCTCGCGGAGCGCGGCGTGCTCAACTACGACACGCGGATCGCCGCGCTCTGGCCGGAGTTCGGCGTACACGGCAAGGGACACACCACTGTGCGCCACGCGCTGACCCATGCGATCGGCGTGCCGGGTCTACCCGCCGACACCACACCGGAAGACCTCTGCGACTGGGAGCGGATCTGCGCGACGATCGCCGCCGCCGCGCCGTGGTGGGAGCCGGGGACGACGATTGGCTATCACCCGCTGACCTGGGGCTATATCGTCGGCGAGATCGTGCGCGGGGCGAGCGGCAAGCCGATCGCGGAAGTTCTGCGGGAGGAGGTGGCCGGGCCGCTGGGGATCGCCGACGAACTCTTCTTCGGCGTCCCCGCCGCCGCGCTGGGCCGGGTGGCGCGTCAGGAAGATGCCCCCGGCATGGCGGCGGCACTGGCCGCCATGCCCGACGACGCGCCGATCTTCGCGGTGGTGCCGCGCGGCGTGCAGCCGACCGCCGCTTTCGGCAACCGCGCCGACATCCTCAGCGCCGACATCCCCGCGACCGGTACGATGACCGCCCGCGCCGTGGCGCGGATGTACGCCGCGTTGCTCGGCGAGGTCGGCGGCGTCCGGCTTGTCTCGCCCGAACGGTTGCGCGCGATCGCCGCCGTGGCGATGCGCGGCGTTGATGCGGTCATGGGTGTCCCCTCCACATTCGGGTTGGGTTACGGGATCGGCTTCATCGACCCGCTCGATCGCCCGACCGTTTTCGGGATGGCGGGGAGCGGCGGGACCGCCGCCTACGCCGATACCAAGCGCGGGCTGACGATCGCCCTGATGAAGAACACCGTCGCGCACGGCGACTACACCAGCTTCACGCAGGTCGCCGAGGCCGCGCTCGGGGCGCTTCCCGCGCGGTAACGGTGTGCGGCGGCGAGTGTTTGGCTACCTGGCGTTCATCAGTCTCGGGATAAATTAGAACATTAGTCTCGGGATAAATTAGAACATTAGTGTTGACTTATATAAGCGAACGCTATATACTTCTTCCCATGAACGCGTTCGATGTGCTCGGCGACCCGGTACGGCGGCGGATCCTGGAGCTGCTCGCCGATGGCGAACGGTCGGCCGGGGAGATCGGCGTGGTCATCCGGGGGGAGTTCGGCATCTCACAACCGGCGGTGTCGCAGCATCTGCAGGTGTTGCGCGAGAACGGGTTCGCCACCGTCCGGGCCGAGCGTACCCGTCGGCTCTATGCCGTGGCTCCCGCGCCCTTGCGGGAGATCGATCAATGGTTGGAGCGGTATCGGCACTTCTGGACCCCGCCCCTCGATGCGCTCGCCACCGAACTCGCTCGCGGCAAGCGCGCCCGGCGCTTGGCGGAAGAATCCGCCGCACCGTCGGACACGCACCGACCGAGATGAACTAAAGAACAATAATAAGAAGAAGGAGGGATCGTGATCGCTATCGCTCACCAGCTTCAGGCTATCCAGCGTGAGGTCAGACATTGCGCTGTTGCCAGCGGTGAAGGGATCGGCGTCCTCGTGCGACGGGAGTACGCCGCGCCGATCGGGGAATGTTGGCTCGCCCTGACCGACCCGGAGCGCCTGAAACGCTGGTTCCTGCCGGTCGGCGGTGAGTTGCGCGTCGGCGGCACCTTTCAGACGGAAGGCAACGCGGGCGGCGAGATCCTGCGCTGCGAGGCACCGCGCCTGCTGCGCGTGACCTGGGGCGGCGAAACCAGCGTGGTCGAACTGCGCCTCGTCCCCGTGAGTGACACCGCGACGGTCATCGAACTCGATCACACGGTCCCGATCGAGATCGCCGGGGGCGGTGCGGGCGCGCTCTTCGTCGGACCGGGCTGGGACGGTGCGCTGATGGCGCTGGGCCTGTACCTCGGTGGCGAGATCAGCGCGGACCCCGCCGCGGCGGCGGCCTCGCCGGAGGCGCAGGAGTTTTCCCGCCGGTCGGCCCACGCCTGGGCCGCGGCGATCGAAGCTTCCGGTACCGCCACCGCCGGAGAAATCACCGCGATGACCGCGATGGTGATGGGACATTGGGCACCCGATAGCACCCCCGCCTCCGAATAATGAGTCCAGGCTCCGGCGGGCAATTTCTGCGGCGCTGCTCGCTGCCCGTTCGCTTTGCCTGATGACACGCTTGATGAATCATTGTAGGAGCCAGGTAGGAGAGAGCAGATGAAGATCGCGATGACCAGCATTACCGTCACCGATCCGGTCAAAGCACACACCTTCTACACCGAAACGCTGGGCTTCAGTAGCCGGATGTTCATCCCGGAAGCGCGGCTGGCGATCGTGGTCTCGCCCGAGGAACCCGACGGCACCGGCTTGCTGCTCGAACCGAACGATAACCCGCTTTCCAAAACCTTCCAGGAAGGGGTCTACGCGCAGGGGCTCCCGGTGATCGTTTTCGGGGTCCCGGACGTCCGGCAGGAGTACGAGCGGCTGCGCGGGCTCGGCGTGACCTTCCAGGGGGAGCCGACCACGGCGGAGTGGGGCACCGCCGCCGTCTTCGACGATACCTGCGGCAACCTGATCCAGATCCATCAGCCGTAGTGATGGGTCGGGAGTCGTGGGTCGTGCGTCGTGAGGGGTAGCGGATAGGGGGCCGAGAGGGGGGAAGTACGAACCACGAAGTACGAAGTACGAACTCGGGGGCGCCTCCCAGCGCATCTCTCTCACGACCCACGACCCACGACTCCCGACTCACCAAGGGGGGGCGATGACCGACGATGCCAACTGGCTAACGGGGACCGAGCGCGAGGTCGGGCGGTGCCGGATCGCGGCGGGCGAGGCCCGCTCCGCGATCATCCGGCGGCGGTACGACGCAACGCTCGAAGATGTGTGGGATGCCTGCACCGATCCGGCACGGCTCGGGCGCTGGCTCAGCGCGCCGTCCGGCGATTTCCGGGTTGGGGGGCACTACAGCCTGGCGGGGAGCGCGCGTGGCGAGATCCTGCGTTGTGAGCCGCCGCGCTTGCTGCGGGTGACCTGGGCCTATTGGGATCGGCCCGCCGATGAGGTCGAACTGCGCCTCTTCGACGGCGAGGATGGGCATACGATCCTGGAGATCGAGCACGCTTCGATTTTCGACGTCATCCTCAACGATCCGGTCCAAGGGCTCTGGGGGGTCGGCCCCGGCTGGGAGATGCCGCTGGACTACCTCGGCGCGTTCCTGCGCGGGGTATTCCCCGCGGGGAGTGTGGCAGCAGGGCGCGAGGAAAGCGCAACCGATCGCGAACGGGCGAGTCGGCGCGGTGACGAGTGGGCGGCGGTCGTGGCTGCCGACGCGGCGCGCAACACTTAAGCGATCGTATTCCACCAGGCTGCTGTCCATCCTTTTTGCCGATACCCCGCCGAACAGCGTGGATCGTCGCCTGCGCTGTGGGCCTCGCGCCGTGCGTCGGGGGCCGAGACTATCCTTGCGGTGCCGGTCTGCCCTGCACGCGCCGCGTAGTTGGTAGCCTGCACAGTTGAACGCGATCACGCTGTACGAATCGTGCGGATGGGGTATTCTATGTACAATCTCGGTCCGTCGCCGGGGTGATTATTTCGCCTCCTATCTGTAGCGACCGCTGATGAGAGTGCGTCCCCGATGAGTAACGGCGTATCGGAGTGGGCCGACGCAACCGATGAAGAGGTGCTGCTCGGTGTCGCGCAACGCGACGAGCGGGCGCTTGGTGTGCTCTACGACCGGTATGGGGGGCGAGCGCTCGGCCTGGCCTACCGGATCCTCGGGGAGCGCGGCGCGGCGGAAGATGTCGTGCAGGAAGCGTTCCTCAGCATCTGGCGGCGCGCGGTCAGCTTCGAGCAGGGCCGGGGCCGGGCGCAGCACTGGCTCCTGGCGATCGTCCACAACCGCGCGATCGATCGGGTCCGCAGCGCGGCGGGGCGGCGGGGCACCGATACGCCGCTCGATCTGGTCGATCGGGTCCTGACGCTCGACGATCCCTGGCACGGGATCGATGGCCTGGTCCAACGCGAAGAGTTACGCGTCTGGCTGGCGAGTTTGTCGGAGACGGCGCGGCGGACTCTGGAACTGGCATACTTCGAAGGCTACATGCAGCGCGAGATCGCGGAGATGATGGGGGTGCCGGTCGGCACCGTGAAAGCCCGGATCCGGTCGGCGTTGCGAAAGGTGCGCGAACTGGCTGAAGCGCAAGGGGTGGTCTACAGCTCGTCTCTGCCGCTGGTCGAGCCGACGAAGGAGAGCTCGCCATGACGCAGACCGCCGCGTACTGCCAGTTCGAGGAAGAAGGCGATGCCGCCGTGTACGCGCTCGGCCTGATGGAGGACGCCGAGCGCGAGCGGTACGAGGCGCATCTGGCGACCTGCGCGATCTGCCCGGATGAGGTCGCGGCCTATCTCGCCGCCTCGCTCGATCTGCCACTGGCGTACGACGAGATTATCGACACACCGCCCTCGGCGGAATTGCGGGCGCGGATCCTCGCCGCGGCGCGGGAAGATGAGGGCGACGGACGCACCGGCCCGGTGTTGCTGCCGGTGGTCGCGGCGGGGGCGACGCCTCGCCCCGGTCGGCGGGTGCCGCCATTCCGGCGGATCCCGGCGCGGTTCTGGCCGCTCTCGGTGGCGGCGGCGGTCCTGATCCTGTTCCTGAGCGTCGGGCTGATCGTGCGCCTCGGCTCCGGTGGCGACGCGACGCCGACCGGGACGGCGATCGCCAGCACCTTCACGCTGGGCTCCGCTGGCCCCGCGAGCGGCCAGGCGCGTTATGATCCGGCCCAGCGGCGGCTGTCGCTGACCCTCGCCGGGATGCCGATCCTGGGCACCGATCAGGTCTATCAACTCTGGCTCTTGCGCGACGACAAGCTGGAGAGTGTGCAGATTTTCCGGCTGGCCGGTCCATCCGGGATGACCACCGCGGCGGTCGATCTGCCGCTGTCCACGGTCATCTATGTCACGATCGAGCCAGCGCCGGGGGGCAGCAGCCTGCCGACGACCGACGCGATCGTCGCCGGTTCCCTCACACGCTCCCCGGCTCCGAGCGGCGCGACGTTGCCCGCCCTGCCCTGCTTCCCGGTTTCTGCGCTGCCCTGCGCCGGTACCCCTTCGCCGCGCGTCGAGGCGACGCGGGAGGTCACGCCGACGGTCCCGGCGACCGCGACCGCCGAACCGCCACCGACAGCGGTGCCGCCGACGAGCGCCCCGACTGCGGTGCCGCAAGCGGTGCCGACCGAGCCTCCCGCCGCGCCCCCGCCCGCAACGTCGGTGCCGGCGGTGGTACCGACCGCCGGGGTCGTGGCAACGCCGCCCGTCGCGCCACCCGTGGTGCCGACAGCGCAGGCTCCTGCTCCCGCGCCAGGGCCGACCGCGCCGCCAGCGCCGGTGCGCCCGACCCCGACGACCGCGCCGCCGCCGAGCGCGCCCGCGCCGTCTGATCCGCCCTCTTCAGCTCCGCCCGCCGTGGCAACGCGGGTGCCGGTCCCAACACCGGTGCTACCACCCGCGCCGACAGTTGCCCCCGCCCCGACCCCGACACCGTTCGCACCACCCGCGTCGACGCCGATCCCCGGCGCGCCGCCCCCAACCGCCCCGCCGAGTACGCCGCCGACCGCCGTACCACCGCCGGGCAATGCCCCGACGCAGCCACCCGGCACGGTGGCCCCGCCCGCCTCCGCGCCACCAACCGCCACCCCGATACCGCCGACGGCGACCCCGGAGCCACTCTTGCCGCCGTTGCCGACGGTGCCGCCGATCCTCCCGACCGTGCCGCCATTGCCGACGTTGCCCCCGATCTTGCCCACCGTGCCGCCGCTGCCGACCGTGCCGCCGATCTTGCCGACCGCGCCGCCGCTACCGACACTGCCGCCAATCCTCCCGACACCGGCACCATTGCCGACGGTACCACCGATTCTGCCGACTCTCGCCCCGCTGCCGACGTTGCCGCCGATCGTGCCGACGGTGCCGCCATTGCTCGCCGTCCCGGCAACCGCGGCGGTGCAGGCCGAAGACGAGAGCCGTCCGGGATGGCCGCGCTGAATCGCGGACGAAGCGAGGGGCGGCCAACATGATTGTTGGCCGCCCCTATCCCTGGCCGCTCGCCCGATGGCGCCGGTCGCGGCTACCAGCCCATGCTGCCCGGCCCACCCTTGAACGGCCCGACGATCGCGGAGGTGATCCAGCCGCCGTAGAAATCGCCCGGTTGCGCCTGCACCCGCTCCCCATCGACATAACAGGCATCCATCTTGCCAGGGTAGACCGCGACATGGTCGGCGATCGGCGCGAATGGTGGCGTCGGGTGGCGGTAGGTCCAGGCGGCGCGCGGCAGGGTGCGGTCGCCGACGACCAGATCGTAGTAGCTCGCCACGCCCTTCCACTCGCAGAACGACGTGCCACCGGCGGGGACGAAATGTTCGCGCACCAGATCGTCCGGTGGGAGGTAATAGACCGGCGGGTGGCTCGTCTCCAGCACCCGCCAGGCGCGGCGGGTCTCCGCGATCATCACACCGTTGAGGATGATCTGGATATGCTGGCTGGTCTGTTCCAGGCGCGGCGGACGGGGGTAATCCCAGACCGATTCCTGTCCCGGCCCCGGCGTGATCCGCTCGAGCGGTCCCATTGCTGACTCCTACTCATGGCGCAACCGCGAATCGTTCTGTCGCGGGCGCTCGTTGTGCCGCTGCGTTGACGTCGGTCGTTGCCCCTCACCATGCGCGGCGGTGGTGCGTTATAAGTATCGGACACGGTCGCCAGACCTGTCGCGCTGCGGCAGGGGAATCGGCGCGGGGCGCGAAAGATTACGTCCGTTGTCCCGGTTGCGCCGTACCGCCCTTCGCCGCTATGATGCTTCGCGGTGAAGTCGATGCGGAAGATAGGGGAACGCGGATGGTCTACCTGCTCACGGCTGTGATGCTCGTTGTCGCCTATTTCTGCGGGTCGATCCCCAGCGGCTTCTTGATCATCAAGGCCACAACGGGCAAAGATATACGGCAGTTCGGCAGCGGCAATATCGGGATGGCGAATGCCTATCGGGTCGGCGGCGCGATCCCGGCGTTGCTCGTCCTCCTCGGCGATGCCTTCAAGGGTGCCTTGCCGGTGATCATCGCCCGCAGCGCGCTGCATCTCCCCGATCTCGCCGTGGTGCTGGTCGGCCTCGCGGCGATCATCGGCCACGACTTCCCGATCTTTTTGCGCGGGCAAGGGGGCAAGGGGATCGCCACCTCGCTCGGGGTGATCACCGCGCTGGTGCCGCCCGTCGGCCTTGTCGCGGTGATCGTCTGGTGGATCGTGATCCTGTCCACCGGCTATGCCTCGCTCGCCTCGCTGATCATGCTCTTCGTCGCCACGATCGTGATGGCCTTCTACGATACGGTCTTCCTCGCGCCGCACCACCCGATCTTCATCATCTTCCTCTTCGCCCTGTTCGTCGTCGCCGTCTGGCAGCACCGGGGCAATATCGAACGCCTCAGGCTGGGGACGGAATTGAAGCTGCGCGGCGAGAAAGCGGCTGTCGCGCCGGAAGCGACCGGGTCGGAGGATGCGGCGTGAGCACCCCGGCATACGGCCCGGTCCTGATCTACGGCGCGGGCGCGGTGGGGCAATTCATCGGCGGCACCCTCGCGCTTGCCGGACGCGACGTCACCTTCCTCGCCCGCCCGACCCTGCGCGACGCCCTGGCGCGGTCCCCGCTGACGATCACCGCCGATCAGCCGGTCCTGGGCAAACCACGACCGAACGCCATCGCTATCCCGACGATCGGCGCGATCGACGAGTTGCTGCGTCCGCCGGCCCTCGTCATCCTGGCCGTCAAAGGCTATGACACCGTCGGCGCGCTCCCCGATCTGGGTCGGCTCGTCGCGGCGGGCGCGACGGTCCTCACCGTGCAGAACGGCGTCGGCCACGAGGAGACGCTGCGGGAAGCCCTCGGTGCCGCCAACGTGCGCTCGGGTGCCCTGACGATCAATGTCAGTGTGGCCGCGCCGGGGCAGGTCATGCGGCATACCCAGAAAGGTGGTCTGGGGCTCGCGCCGGTCGGTCGCGGCGCGATCGCGCCGCTGCCGGAGCTATTCGGGCCGACATTGTTGCCGATTGTCACCGCGCAGACCCACCGCGTCTTGAAGTGGTCGAAGATGCTGCTCAATATCCTCGGCAACGCGCAGGCCGCGCTCCTCGATTGCAGTTCGGGCGAACTGTACGCCGACCCGCGCCTCTTCGCGATCGAGCGACGGGCATTTCACGAGGCCCGCACGGTGATGCGCGCCGCCGGGATCGGCCTGATCGATCTCCCCGCCTACCCGGTCCGCGCCCTGAGCGTAGCGATGGCGCTCCCCGCGCCGGTCGCCCGGCGTGTCCTCGCCGGGCGACTCACGCGCGGGCGCGGCTCGAAAGCCCCCTCGCTGGCGCTCGACCTGCACAGTGCGCGGGGCAAGACCGAGATCGCCTGGTACAACGGCGCGATCGCCGCGCTGGGCGAGCGGCATGGCGTCCCCACGCCGGTTAATAGCACGCTGACCCGTCTGGTCACGGCGGCGGCCACCGATCCCGCCGTCTGGGCGCGCTATCGCGGCCAGCCGGGACGATTGTTGGCGGAACTGGGGTAATCCTGTGCATCCTACCCTGGGATACCGCGGTCCGTTGGGCGCGGTCGGCCGGTGATCGCCGCGTGGATGGTGGAGGGGCAGCGATGGAACTGCTGAGCGCTCTGCGGTGGACAAACCTCGCCCTGCGCTTCTTCCTGGAGCTGTGCGTTTT